>JABDJQ010000788.1 GCA_013002425.1 Gemmatimonadota bacterium | reverse complement strand
CTCTCGCCCCTGCCGAGCAGTTGCGCAACGAGCAACCGCCCGGTTGCCCCGCTCGCCCCCACCACGAGAATCATTCCGTCTCCGATACGGCGACTACATAGTTCTTGCCATAATACTTCGCGCACTTCGGACACGTCGTGTAGAAGAAGTACGTCTTCTTCGCGCGCTTCCCCTTGCGCTCGACGAATTCCTGCATTTCCTTCTCCCACCTGGGCACGTCTCTGTAGGGTCCCTCGAAGACCTTTGTCAGGTAGTCACCCGTCATCTTCACCATTTCCTGTCCCGGGACATCCCCGGTTACCGAGAAATAGTGCTCCCCGGTCCATGCCGTGGGATCATGCGACAATACGATGAACTCGTCCTCACGACGCGCATGCGCCTTGTCAATTGCGTCAAACGTCTTCGGAAAGACCGTACCCATATTGACGGGGATATGAAAGACGCTTCTGGTCTTCGCTTTCACGAAGAGCTTGTCTTTGAATCTGAGTTCCTGCTCATCCCATCCTTCTGTATTGAATCTGGGACAGCAGTTTGTGGGATTGTCGCCCATGTCGTACCTGGGCAGGGCATTCGTTTCCATGACTGTCCTCCTTCCCGTTCCCGTGCGAAGAACGAAATACAGTCCCGGCACTCCGGGTCAGCGCGTGCCGCCCGCTTTCAATATAGCGTCGCATGACTTCCGTCGGCCACCACAGCTCTGACCTTGTCGAGGAGCGTCGTCCTCGGAAGCCGATCCGCTCGTGTGATACGATCGAATCCACCGGAGAGGCTGCACGATGAAAGCAATGGTTCTCGACCGAATCACGAACATGAGCGAAGACGAAACACCGCTCACGGGTCGCGATCTGCCGCGCCCCGTTCCCGCTGCCGGCGAGGTGCTGGTGAGGGTCTCGGTCTGCGGGGTCTGCCATACGGAACTCGACGAAATCGAAGGGCGCACCCCTCCGCCCGAGCTTCCGATCATCCCCGGACATCAGGTCGTCGGCGCAGTCGTGGAATGCGGCGAAGGGGCGGCGCTACACGAGCCCGGGGCCCGGGTCGGAGTCGCGTGGCTCTATCATGCGTGCGGCCGATGCGAGTTCTGCACGAGCGGGCGCGAGAACCTCTGTCAGGACTTCCGGGCGACGGGGCGCGACGCGAACGGCGGCTACGCGGAGTACATGGTCGTCCCCGAAGCTTTCGCCTTTCCGATCCCGGAAGCGCTCGAGGACGACGCCGAAGTCGCCCCGCTTCTCTGCGCGGGGGCGGTCGGCTATCGCTCGCTGCGACTGACCGGGCTGCGAAGCGGATATGACGGCGCGGCCCGTTCGCGGGCGGGCGGGAACGCCGCGACGGGCGCGGGACGCGCGCTCGGACTCACTGGCTTCGGCGCATCGGGACACCTCGTCCTCACGATGGCGCGTCATCTGTATCCCGGGATCGAGGTCCACGTCTTCGCGCGAAACCCCGGCGAGCGTGAATTCGCGCGCGAACTCGGCGCCGTCTGGACCGGCGACACGACGGACACGCCGCCGCGCGAACTCGACGCCGTCATCGACACGACCCCCGCCTGGAAACCCGTCGTCGAGGCGCTTCGCTGTCTCGCGCCGGGAGGACGGCTCGTCGTGAACGCCATTCGCAAGGAAGACGCCGACAGGAGCGCGCTGCTCGGAATCGACTACGACGAACATCTCTGGCGCGAAAAGGAGCTCAAGACGGTCGCGAACGTGACGAGGGCCGACGTCACCGAGCTGCTCGCGTTCGCGGCCCGGACTCCCCTGCGGCCCACGTATCAGGAGTACCCGCTCGAACGAGCGAACGAGGCGCTGCTCGAACTGAAGCGCGGAACGATCCGCGGCGCCAAGGTGCTGCGCATCTCGAAACGCTCCTGACCCGGCTCGCGCTCGCGATCGCTCCCGGGGGATCGTACGAGCCGAATCATTCTCCGACTTCGAGCGGCAGTTCCCGATCCGCGCACCACTCGAAGAGACCTCCGTCGTAAACGGCGACATTCCGGTGGCCGAGCAGGTGAAGCGCGAACGCGTCGCTCGCCGCGGCCACGCCTCCGCCGCAGTACGTGATCACACGGGGCGCATCCGGAATCGAGCCGAATCGCGCGCGCAGTTCGTCGACCGGCCGGAAGCGCATCGTCTCGCGGTCGAGAATCTCCCACGCGGTCACATTGCGAGCGCCGGGGATATGGCCGCGCCGCCCGTACTC
>JABDJQ010000756.1 GCA_013002425.1 Gemmatimonadota bacterium | reverse complement strand
GGGAAGCATCTCCGCGGGTCCGCTCTACTGCAATACGAGCGTGCGATTCGACGACGAGTTCGTGCGGAGCGACTTCTTCAAGCTGCAGGAGTGTTCGCCGATGATCGGCGCCGGGACCGACCCCGCCTCCAATCTCGATGCGAACATCGGTTCCTCGCGGATGTCCGACCCGATCTGTCTGGATCGCGCGGCGCCGCGGGTTACGATCGGTTTCTTCCTGCATCCGACGATTCCCGGAGTCGCCAACGTACAGGTAGTGCCGAACGAATCGATTGCGCGCGACTCGATGGGAGTCAATCTCGTCTTCATAGACCGCGTGGCGCTCCCCGATTCGATCGACTCGCAGGACGATTCGCTCGCGCGTGATACCGTGGCGCTCGAGCTCCGTCTGCTCGATCCGCTGCTCAGCGTCTATACTTCGGATAATCTCACGCTGCGCTCGTCCGACAGTCTCGTGATCCGCGCGCGAGGCGTGGATCTCTGCGGTTCCGTCGGAACGGGAACGCGCGTCTTCTCGAGCCTCGTGTTCGACAAGGGACGCGGCGGCGTTCTCGCGAGCGTCGACAAGCGCGCCTGGCTCAGGGTCGATGACGACGCCGTTTTCGCGAAGGGCGCCGCGGTCATGGAAGTGGTGGGCGAAGACGACCTGCCCGCCGAGACGCAGGGCGGCGTCGAGCGCACGGTCACGAATGCCTATGCATTCTCCCTTTCGCAGCTGAAGAGCGCGCGGCCGGCGACGATCACCATATCGCTCGCGGGGCGCTCGCTGCCCGAGAGCGATCTGCGTCACTACGCGGTCTATCGTCTCGACGAAGAATCCTGGATTCCGATGGGATCGACGTTCGACAAGGCGTTGAACCGGATCAGCGCCGAAGTGATGGAGAGCGGGACTTATGCTGTTCGCTATTCGAAGACCGCGATCAGCACGGAAACGATTCCGTCGCGGTTCGCGCTGCATCCGAACATGCCGAACCCGTTCAATCCGATCACGCGCATTCTCTTCGACCTGCCTGTGCGGGACGAAGTCAAACTCGAGATCTACGACGTGACGGGACGGCTCGTGCGCACGCTGCAGCGCGGCGCGCTTCCGGCCGGCCGCCACGATTTCGTCTGGACCGGCGACGACCAGAGCGGTCGATCCGTCGCATCCGGTGTCTACTTCTACAAGCTCAGCACGTCCGGGAAGAACGCGACGCGCAAGATGCTTCTGATAAGGTAAATGTTCATGATCAGGATCAGACGAAGAATCTACGGCGGTTTCGCGCTTCCCGTTCTCCTGGCGGCCGCGCTGCTTATCGGATGCGGCGACACGAAGGAAGTGACCGAGGATCCTCCGGTCGTCTCGCTGACGGAAGACGGATGGGACCGCTACTCCGCCGGCGACCTGACGGGCGCGCGCGAGAAGTTCGAAGACGCGATTTCAGCCGACGGCGGTGTCGGGCTCGGATACAACGGACTGGGCTGGGTGCAGATGGAACTCGGTGAACTGGAGAGCGCCCTCGCCTCGTTCGATCTCGCGATCGCGAAGGGGTTCAGAGGCGCCGACGCTTCCGCGGGGCGCGCGCTGATTCTCTACAGCATGAACGAATACGGGCAGGCGGTTCTGGCCGGGCACGACGCGGTCGAGCGCGACCCGAGCTTCAAACTGCCCGGCGACACCCGTGTCAACATTCTCGATGTCAGGCTCATGATCGCTCTCTCCGAATACGAGCGGGGAGCGTTCGAAGCGGCCCTCGCGCAGGTACGCCTGATCGATCCGGGCCTCGCGCCGATCAACCCGTTCTCGGCCACGTTCGTGGAAGAGCTTACGATTGCACTGGACCAGTTAGCGAATAACCTACTTCAATAAACTCACTTCGATCCAGAACGGCGAGCCGATGTATTCCGGAGACTCGATCCGGCGTACGTCCCCTTCCGTTCAGGTTGCGGATCGTGGTTCAAAAAAGGAGCAACCGGGCATGCCCAGTAACAAAATGGTGTACTTCTTCGGCGGTAAAAAAGCCGAGGGCGGCGCCTCGATGAGAAACCTGCTTGGCGGGAAAGGCGCGAATCTCGCGGAGATGACGCGGATCGGGATCCCCGTTCCCGCGGGCTTCACGATCACGACCGAAGTCTGCAACGACTTCGCGAGACGCGGCCAGAAGTACCCGCCCGGCATCAAGACGCAACTCGACCGGGCCATGGCTCAGGTCGAAAAAACGATGGGCGGCAAATTCGGTGACGCGAAGAACCCGCTCCTCGTTTCGGTTCGTTCCGGTGCGCGCGTTTCGATGCCGGGGATGATGGACACGGTCCTCAATATCGGGCTGAACGACAAGACGGTGGAAGGGCTCGCGAAGGCGATGAAGAGCGATCGAACCGCCTACGACAGCTACCGCCGCTTCATTCAGATGTACGGCGATGTCGTCCTCGGCGTCGACCACCACTACTTCGAGGCGCTTCTCGAGAAGAAGAAGAAGAAGGCAAAGGTAACGAAGGACTCCGAACTCGAGGCGAAGTATCTGAAAGAACTCGTCGTCGAGTTCAAGAAGCTCGTGGAGAAGAAGACGAAGAAGCCGTTCCCTTCGAAGCCGATGGATCAGCTCTGGGGCGCGATCGGGGCCGTCTTTTCGTCGTGGAGCGTAAAGCGCGCGGTCGAGTATCGCCGGCTTCACAAGATTCCGGAGCACTGGGGGACGGCCGCGAACGTGCAGGCCATGGTCTTCGGGAACCTCGGCGCGTCGAGCGCCACGGGTGTCGCGTTCACGCGCGATCCCGCGATGGGCGAGCGACGCTTCTACGGCGAGTACCTGACGAACGCGCAGGGTGAAGACGTGGTCGCCGGGATTCGTACGCCGCATCCGATCAACAAGGCGGGCAAGAAGAACAACAACCTGATCTCGCTCGAAGAAGAGATGCCCGTCGTCTACAAGGAACTCGAGCGCCTGTACATGAAGCTCGAAAAGCACTATCGCGACATGCAGGACATCGAGTTCACGGTGCAGAACGGCAAGCTCTGGATGCTCCAGACGCGCACCGGAAAGCGAACGGCCGCCGCGGCGATCCGCATCGCGACCGAAATGGTGAAGGAGAAGCTGATCACGACGCGCGAAGCCGTGAGGCGAGTCGATCCGAATCAGCTCGATCAGCTTCTGCACCCGATGTTCGATCCGCGTGCCGAACGGAAAGTGATCGCGAAGGGACTGAACGCGTCGCCCGGGGCCGCCGCGGGTCGTGTCGTCTTTGCGGCCGACGAAGCCGTGGAGTGGGCGTCGAAGAAGGGAGAGGCGGTCATTCTCGTGCGCGCCGAAACCTCACCCGACGATATTCACGGCATGGCCGTCGCGCGGGGAATCCTCACTTCGAAGGGGGGGATGACGTCGCACGCCGCGGTCGTGGCGCGCGGCATGGGCAAGTGCTGTGTTGCCGGTTGCGGCGCGATTCACGTCGACGGCAGGAAGGGCGAGTTCCGCGTCGGCGATCTGAAAGTAAAGAGGGGCGACACGATCTCGATCGACGGCTCCACGGGCGAAGTGATGCTCGGCAGTGTGCCGACGATGGATTCCGTGATCACGCGCGCGCTCGACGGCGACAAGAAAGAGAAGAAGAACAGACTCTACCTCGATTACGCGAAGATCATGGGGTGGGCGGACAAGATCCGCAGGCTGAAAGTGCGCACGAACGCCGAAACGCCCGAAGACGCCGGCCGAGCCGTACGTTTCGGCGCCGAGGGGATCGGCCTCGCCCGTACCGAGCACATGTTCTTCGGCGAAGATCGCATTCAGGCCGTGCGGGAGATGATTCTCGCCGAGAGCACCGAGGGCCGGCGCAAAGCGCTCGCGAAACTGCTTCCGATGCAGCGCCGCGACTTCGTTTCGATCTTCCGCGCCATGAACGGTTTCCCGGTCACGATTCGTACGCTCGATCCGCCGCTTCACGAGTTTCTGCCGCACGGCAAGGACGAGATCGACAAGCTTGCGAAGAAGCTCAAGGTTTCCGCGAGCCACCTTCATGAAACCGTGGAGCGCCTGCAGGAGCAGAACCCGATGCTCGGGCATCGCGGCTGTCGCCTCGGCATCGTCTACGAAGAGATCACCGAGATGCAGGCGCGCGCGATTCTCGAAGCAGCGTGCAAGGTGAAGGCCGAAGGGAAGAAGGTGTACCCCGAGATCATGATCCCGCTCGTCGCGACAAAGCGTGAACTGGAGCTCCAGCGCGGTGTCGTGGAGCGCGTCGCGCGCGAAGTGATCGCGAAGAAGAAGGTGAAGGTGCCGTACACGATCGGCACGATGATCGAGCTGCCCAGAGCCGCCATCACCGCGAACGAAATCGCCGAAGCCGCGGATTTCTTCTCGTTCGGTACGAACGACCTCACGCAGACCGTGTTCGGCCTCTCGCGCGACGACGCCGGCCGTTTCCTGCCGCATTATGTCGAAGTCGGCATTCTGCCCTCGGACCCGTTCCAGGCGATCGACCAGTCCGGCGTCGGCCAGCTGATGGAGATCGGCGTAGCGAAGGGACGCGGAGTGAAACCCGCGCTCAAGGTCGGAATCTGCGGCGAACACGGCGGCGAACCTTCGTCCGTCGCGTTCTGTCACGGACTCGGTCTCGATTACGTGAGCTGCTCGCCGTTCCGCGTGCCGATTGCGCGGCTCGCCGCGGCGCACGCCGTGATCGACGAAGAAGCGAAGAAGAAGGCGGGCGGCGCCCGCAAGCTGAGACGCGCGCGCAAGGGGAAGTAAGCGCGCCTGCTACCGACCCAGTTCGTAGAGCTTGAGTTTGCGATAGAGCGTTCGCTCGCCGATGCCGAGTATGCGTGCTGCGCGCCGGCGGTTTCCCCCCGCCTCGCGCAGCGCGCGCCGGATCGCTTCCTTTTCGAAATCGGCCGCGGTGCGATGTCCGCCCGCGTCGTCTTCGTCCACTTCCACGACTTCCGCTTCGGGATGGAACGCGTCGTACCCGGCGCCCGCAGACGCGCTCCCCGGACGACTCGTCCCCACC
>JABDJQ010000734.1 GCA_013002425.1 Gemmatimonadota bacterium | reverse complement strand
CTCATCTTGTGCTTCGGTTTGTCGAGGAAGTCGATCAGCAGGGTTTCGCCATCGTTATCCGTTACCTGCCCGACGCCCCATCCGTGATGGTAGACGTGCTTGCCGGCCGGAAGTTCCAGAAGCTTTTTCAAATTTTTGAGCGCCTCTTTGATCGGCACGTTTTCGTCGGCAATTCCCGTGCGCTCGAACAGCTTCACGGGCTCGGTGAGATCCGGGTACGCCTCGGGACCGAAGCGGACCGCGATTTTGCGCAGCGGACTGTCGTTGTTCGCCTTCGCCAGATGCTTGTGCAGAATCTTCCAGACGCGACGGCCCATCCCGTGTCTCTGGAAAGGCTCGGTGACGAATTCGAAGATGGTCGTCACGCGTTCGAACTCCTCGATCTTGATGAGTTCGGTGATCGCGTCGAGAATGTGATCCGCTTCCACGGCGTCGACAGTCTCGACGAGCGCGAGAACGCCTTCTTCCAGCCTGTCGAAATCTTTCTTCCTGGCGAATGTGGGAAGCGATGCGGCGATCAGTTTTCTTCCGGAGCGGTCATTGTCTTCGAGGCGGGATTGTCCGAGGGCCCAGAGCAGTTTGTGATCTTCGGGGGCGATCTCGTGGGCCCGTTCCAGAAGCGCGCGTGGCGCGTTCTCGGATCCCCCCTTCTCCCAGAGCCTCGCTGCGAACCGCGAAAACTCCGGGGTCGGCATTTCCTCCAGGAAGCGTTCGAGAATCGGCCGGAGCCCCTCCCACTTTCTGTGCTGCTCGAGTCGCTCGCACAAGTGAGCCGTCATCCGCATGCCGATCGGGCGGTCGCCGGCAACGAACTGCCCGCGCGCCGCGGCGTAGGCGAGTGTATCGCCTACATCCTTGCCCTTTACGAGTGGTGCTACGAAAGTGAGTAGGTTCGAACCTTTGCCGTCTTCGACGATGTCTTCCACCGCGGTGACGATCAATTCGACCGTCTCTTCATTGAGGGGGACGGCCCCTCCCGTGGGATCCTGCTGAAGCTTCAGGATTTCCTTCAGTCTGTCCAATCGATTTCCTCCGAGTAGAGAAGGAGTATGGTATCGCATACTCCGATTCCTGACAAGGTAAGGGGAAATCTCTCTCCCGTCACGTCCCCCCCTTGAACCTCTTCCCGGCGAGTGGGATCATAGCGTGATATACACCCTTTCAGGAGAAGTTTGATGGCGCTGGTCGAGTGCGTACCGAATATCAGTGAGGGTCGCGATCCTTCTATAATTCAAGCAGTTACGGCGGAGCTCGGGCATGTCGAAGGGGTCACGCTCCTCGACGTGGACCCGGGGAAGGCCACGAATCGGACGGTCATCACTTTCGTGGGCGGGCCCGACGCCGTGGTCGAGGGTGCGTTCCGCGTGATCGCGAAAGCGGCCGAATCGATCGATATGAGCCGCCACGAGGGGGAGCACCCCCGTATGGGGGCTACGGACGTGTGCCCGTTCATACCCGTTTCGGGGATCACGATGGACGAATGCGCGGAGCTGGCGCGTCGCCTCGGCGAGCGTGTCGGGCGCGAACTCGGCATTCCCGTCTATCTATATGAACACGCGGCGTCGAGCCCGGAGCGCGCGAACCTCGCCACGATTCGCGCGGGCGAATACGAGGGGCTCGCGAAGAAACTGCAGGATCCGAAGTGGAAGCCCGACTTCGGCGACGCGAAATTCAACGCGCGCGCCGGCGCGACCGTGATCGGGGCGCGCAAGTTCCTGATCGCGTACAACGTGAACCTGAACAGCGTGAGCAAACCGCTCGCGCACGACATCGCGCTCAACATTCGCGAAGCCGGCCGCAACATGCGCGGCCCCGACGGCAAGTTCGTGCGCGGGGCCGACGGCAAGCCGAAGAATCAGCCGGGGCTGTTCAAGGACGTGAAAGCCGTCGGCTGGTACATCGACGAATACCAGCGCGCGCAGATCTCGATCAACTTCACCGATCACGAGGTTTCGCCGATTCACGAAGTATTCGAAGAGATTCGCAAACAGGCGGCCGAACGCGGCATGCGCGTCACGGGGAGCGAACTCGTCGGGCTCATTCCGAAGAGCGCGCTCGTCTCCGCCGGGCTCTTCTATCTCGAAAAGCAGGGCGCCTCGCTCGGCGTGCCGGAAGCGCGCGTGATCGAAACCGCGATTCAGTCGCTCGGCCTGCACGACCTCGGCGCGTTCGACCCGCAGGAGAAGGTGATCGAGTATCGCGTGGGCGGCGGCGGCGGCGCGCTTGCGGGCATGACCGTAAAACAGTTCGTGGATGAAGTGTCGACCGAGTCGCCGGCCCCCGGCGGCGGCAGCGTGGCCGCGCTCTGCGGTTCGCTCGGCGCGGCGCTCTCTTCGATGGTCGCGAACCTCACGGTGGGCAAGAAGGGGTACGAGGATCACTGGAAGACGATGAGCGACATCGCCGTCGAAGCGCAGGAGCTCAAGGTCTTCTTCGTCGACATGATCGACCGCGATACGGAGGCGTTCACGGGCGTACTCGTCGCGCGCCGGCTTCCGAACGGAACGCCCGACGAAAAGAAGGCGCGCGCGGACGCGATTCTCGCGGCGATGAAAGACGCGAGCATGGTGCCGTTCGCGACGCTCGAGGCGTGCCTGCGCGCGACGGATCTCAGTGAACGCGCGGCGAAGAACGGGAACGCCGCCGTGCTTTCCGACGCCGCGGTCGGCGCGCTCTGCGCCGAGGCCGCCGCCGAGAGCGCGTGGTTCAACGTGCTCATCAACATCGGCGACATCGACGACCCCGCTTTCGTCCAGGATCTGCGGGCCAAAGCCGACGGAGTGCTCGATGCCGTGCGCAAACAGTCGAAAGACGTGCGCGACTCGGTTCGAAAGGCGATCGAATCCGATTCTTGACACCCGTGAAACGAGGCCGGATACTTGTTGGTCCGGCGTAAACCGATGATATACGCGTACTTCGATCAACTTCCCGTAGATTAGGCAGGGGCGTTCCTTCTATGCATACCCGGCTTCACCAGTCCGTTGCGATCCTCACCACGGTGGCCGCACTGTTCGCTCCTCTGAGTTCTTTCGCGCAAAGCAGTCTCCCGGAGTCAGCCGCATCGAACCGCGGCGCGTTCGGGGCGGCCGATTTCACGGAGCCCCCGATTCTCCGCGGAGCAATCGATCCCGCGGAGTACTTCGTAGGTCCGGGCGACGGTCTCTCCGTCACGATCTGGGGCTCCAGCGTATTGCGCTTCAGTGAAATGGTAACGCCCGAGGGTGAAATCGTACTGCCCGGCATCGCGACCGTTCCGGTTTCGGGCATGTCTTTGACGGACGCGAAGGGAGCGATCTCTTCCGCCGTACAGCGCACCTACCGGAACGTCCGAATCACGACTTCACTCGTCCGCATTCGTCAGATTCGGGTGAACGTGCTGGGCGAAGTCACGAATCCCGGAACGTATGTCGCTCACGCCATGGATCTTACGAGCGAACTGATTCGAAAAGCGGGCGGGCTGACCGAAGGAGCGAGCAACCGCAACATCGTGATCTCGAGAAAGTCCGGCGGAACCTCGCGCGTCGACCTGCCGCGCTATCTCAATCTCGGCGACCTGGAGAAGAACCCCCCGATTCTCGACGGAGACGTGATCATCGTCCCTTCCGCGAAAAGTTATGTCTTCATCTACGGCGCCATTCCGCGACCGGGGACATACGAGCATGTCGACGGGGAGACCATCGAGTCACTGATCGAACTCGCGGGAGGGTTTTCACGAGGGGCCATCGAAGACACCGTCGAGATTCGGGTCTTTCTCGATTCGATCACGACGGAAACACGCTTCGTCGACATCAGTTCGACCGGGCGTGGCGACCTTGCGCTGAACGACGGGGATCAGGTCTTCGTACGATCGAAGCCCGACTGGAAAGAAGTGAGCCGCGTTACGGTGGACGGCGAAGCGGTGTTCGCGGGCTCCTACGGCATCAACGAGGACCGCGATCGCGTGCTCGACGTGATTCAGCGCGCGGGCGGCGTGACGGAGCACGCATCGCTCGTCGACGCAAAACTGATTCGAACGGCGGGCGTGGACGATATCGATCTCGAGTACGAGCGGCTGAAAAACGTGCCGGTCGAGGAGATGTCGGACTCCGAATACGACTACTTCAGAACGAAATCACGCGAACGCGCGGGGATCGTGGTCGTCGACTTCACCGCGCTTCTGGACGGCGACTCGACCGAGAACATCTTATTGAAAGCCGGGGACAGAATCTCGATTCCGAAGAGACGCGAAACCGTGGCCGTAAGCGGCCAGGCCGCGAACCCGGGGCGCCTTCTGTACGTGCCCGGCAAGAACTACAAATTCTACGTGGAGCGCGCGGGCGGCTATGCGCATGACGCGCGCAAGGGAAAGACGCGCGTCATCAGGGGAGCGACCGGCGAATGGGTACCGGCGGGAGACGCCGGCCCCCTCGTGCCGGGCGATGTCGTCTACATCCCCGAGAAACCCGAGCGTGACTGGTGGCGGACCGTGCAGGACGTGACGCGGTTCGCAGCGTCCATCGCGACCGTCTATCTGGTGATCGACCAGGCTACTTCGAAATGAGCAGGTAACATCGTTCATGGATAAGCAACAATCTCTCGGCAGCCTGATCTACGCGTGGCGCCGTTTGTTCTATCTTTTCGGCGGCATCGCTTCGGTACTCGCCGTTGTCGTATCGCTGGTTCTCCCGAACTGGTACACGGGAACCGTGACGGCCATGCCTCCGCAGGAGGGCGAATCGCGCGGCGGCGTGATGCAGCTCTTCACGCAGATGGGTGTCGACTTCGGCGCGGGCGGCCTTCTTTCCCAGACCCCGATGACAGACGTCATGATCGGAATCGTGAAGAGCCGCCACATCCGCGGCCAGGTCGTCGATCTTCATGATCTCGTGGAGGTCTACGACGCGGAAAGCCGCGAGCACGCGATTCACGAACTGGGCATGCGGATCTCCGCCACCACGAGCCCCGAGGGCCTCATCCAGGTGCGTGTGGAGGACAAGGATCGCCAGCGTGCCGCGGATATGGCGAACTCGTTCATGCGATTTCTCGACACGTTCAATCGCGAAGCGAGCGTCGATCAGGCGCGGCGCACGATCCGCTTCATCGAGAACACGCTGGATTCCAATCGAACGAGGCTCGTCACGGCCGCCCGCAATCTCGAAGAGTTTCAGAAGCGGAACCGCACGATCGAGCTGACCGAGCAGACACGGGTTACCGTGGAAGCGATCTCGCGTCTCGAGTCCGAGAAAGCGGAGCTCGAGATTCAGCGGGGCGTTCTCTCGAAGTTCGCGACCGGGAACAACCAGCAGCTGCGGCAACTCGACCTGCGCATTCGGGAAACGGAACAGATGCTGGGCGAAATGCAGAACGGCTACGCGGCCGGCAGCGACTCGGCGTCATCCACGGTGCTGCTGCCGCTGTCACAGATCCCGGCGCTCTCACTCCAGCTGGCCGATCTGACGCGCGAACTCCTCGTGCAGGATCGCGTGTACCAGTTTCTGACGAGCCAGCTCGAGGACGCGCGCATCAAGCAGTCGCGCGACATGCAGGTCATCACGATTCTCGACGCCGCCGTTCCGCCGATCAAGAAGTCGCGCCCGCGCCGCAGTCTGATATGCCTGCTCACCGCCGGGCTGTCGCTTTTTCTGACCGCCGTTCTCGTGATCGGCGCGGACTACTACCTCCGTTACGCGAAGACACATGAGCCTTCGACGACCGAAGAGCGTTTCCTTCTTCGGGCCAGCCGGACGCTCGAGAAGTGGGGCGGTCCGAAAGTGCGAGGCGCGGGCACCGGCACCAAAGCTCCATGAGCCCCACGTTCGCACGGGGTCTCTACTGGGTCGGCGCCTCGATGATCGCGGGACGCTCGGCGCGCATCCTCAGTCTGTTCATCCTCGCCGGCCTCCTCCCCGCGGAGGACTTCGGCCGTTACGCGGCGCTCTGGGTCGTCGTCGACGGCCTTCTGCTGCTGCAGGGATTCGG
>JABDJQ010000715.1 GCA_013002425.1 Gemmatimonadota bacterium | reverse complement strand
CTTCTCATGCTCAATTCCCCGCTCCTATTTTGAGGCCGAGTTCGATGCGCCGCGCATCCTGAAAGCGTGTCGGGTTGCCGAGCGCAACCTCGTCCGCGGTGGGAAATCGCGAATAGTAAGGGCTTCCCGTGCTCGGGAAGACGCTGCCGTTGAAAAACCGTGTGTCGAACAGGTTGAACACGCGCAGGAACAGGTGAGCGTTTCGGCTCACGGTCTTTTCCGCCCGCATGTCGACGAGGACCGACGCCGGCTTTCTGCCCGAATTGGTCTCGAGCCCGAAGCCGAATCCGCTTTCGATGAGCGGAGTGAACGGCGTTCCGCTCGCCACCCGCAGGATCGACGTTACGTTGAAGTTCTCGGGGCGCGAGAGGCTGACGACGGCGTTGAACGTATGGCGCTGGTCCCAGTCGAACGGAATCTGGCGCGGGCGCGGGTCTTCGCCCGCCGCTTCCCGGTCGGCCGTCTCGCGCGGATCGCTCGAGTTGCCGCGCGCGAGCTGCCACGTGTAGTCGAGTTCGGTGCGCAGCATGCCGATGCGGCGCTGGTCGAACGCAAGCGTGAAACCGACGACGTTCCCGAAATCGATGTTCGTGAGCCTCGCGTATTCGGCCACGTTGTAGGTCGTCACGAATTCGACGCCGAGCAGATCGCGCACATCTTTATAGAAGATCGTGATGTCCATGCCGAGGTCGTCCGTGATCGACTGCTTGTAGCCGAACTCGTACTGCACCGTCTTCTCGGGCTCGATGTCGGGATTGCCGAGAACGCCGACTCCGAGGCGGTCTTCCACGCCGGCCTGGATGTCTCCGACGACCGAGTAGTCCGCGTTGCTGAAGACTTCGCCGATCGGAGGGAACTGGATGAAGTGGCCGTAGGAGAAGTGAATGCCGGCCCGCTCGTTGATCGGGTAGGCGACACCGATGCGCGGCGAGACGTACGTCTTGCGACTGGTCTCTTCCGGAGCGGACTCCGGCGCTCCTTCGATCGTGTTGGCGGGATTCGAAAGATCGCTCGGGATAGAACCTCGGGCGTCGAAGTAGTCGAGGCGAATCCCGGGGCGGAGCGTGACCCGTTCCCACTCGATCTGATCCTGCAGAAACGCGCTTCCGACTACGGGCCGGTATTCGGGGAGCGCGAGCGTCTTGGCGCTCAGAATCTCCTGCCCGCCGTCGGTGATGAACTCGAGTCGCCCCGGTTCTCCGAAAACGACGCGCGGGTACTGAATCTCGACGCCTCCCTTGATGAGGTTATTGCGATTCACCTGGCTCGTCATCGAGAACTTGCCGATGTACGTGTTCGTCTTCTGCTTGAATCGGCCGAAGTCCACGCCCTGAATGATCGCGCCCGTCTCGTACGCATCGTCTGTCTGCGGGGGGCCCGCTTCGAGATAACGCGGATCGAGCACGTCGTCATAAACGAGGTCCTGGTAGTCGTGGTAATTGTGCCGCAGGCTCAGTCGATAGAAGGTGGCCGATCCGAACGAGTGCGTGACGTCGACACCGTGAGCAACGGACACGGTTTTCTGCGTGGCGAGCCCTTCCGGATTGTAGCGGTACGCCCAGTCGCTTCGCTGGCCCTCCAGCTCGTTCGCGATGATCTGATAATTGACCTGCACGCCGCGGATCGATTTGTTCGTGATCTTCGCCGCGCCGGACCATTCGCGCGTATAGCCGAGCGGGACGCGGGCGCGGTCGCCCGTGGGATTGAAGATCTTCTCTTCGAGGTCGTGTTCGTCGGTCGGCCGGAAGACCCGGTGCGCCGAGACGTGATTGTCGAAGTGATAACGGCGGACGTTCAACAGGTAGTAGGTCTTCGGAAGTGGAAGCGGTCCGGTCAACGTCGCCGCGTAGTTCTGCACGCCGGCTGCCCGGAAGCCGTCATCGGTCGGCCTGCGGTCTTCGCCGCCCGGGAAATAGTAGCCGCCCGAGAAAGCCTCGGCTTCCCAGGTGAACCTGTCCGTTCCCGTCTTCAGTACCGTATTCACGACGCCGCTCATCGCCTGTCCGTACTCCGCGTCGAAAGTCCCGCTCAGCACCTGGACTTCCTCGAGCAGCGACCGGTCGAGACGAAGCGCGATCTTGTTGTCGAACACGTTGTTGACGCTCACCCCGTCGACCTGGAACTGGACTTCCCCGAGGCGCCCGCCCCGGAAGTGCCCCTCGACGACTCCCGCCTGCAGCGCCACGATATCCTGCAACTCCTGCACCGGCATTTCGGCGATCTCTTCTCTCGTGATGATCGCTTTGGAGC
>JABDJQ010000710.1 GCA_013002425.1 Gemmatimonadota bacterium | reverse complement strand
ATTCGATGCTCCCCCATTTCCCATGTATCGGCAGTCCGATCCCAACAGGAAAGACCCTGTTCCGTCAAGGGCGGAATGGGGGAGGATTCGGTACCGGATCAGTACGGGACGACCGGCGCCTGTTCGACCGGCAGGAAGGCTACCCGTTCGCTTGCGGCGGCGGGGGTGCGGCCGTCTTTTTCTCCCACTCCTCGAGCGCCGCGACGGCCGCCTGGTGGCCGAGCCTTATCGCTTCGTCGATCCGATGAACGTCCTCGACGCCGAAGTTCACCTCCAGCTTCGGCCGGATCAGCACCTCGGGAGGATCCATCGCGAGCCGCGTCTCGGTGATGAACCTCTGCGGAATGTCGAATGACTTCATGAAAAGCTCTACGGTGAGCGTTCGGAACTTCCGCTTGCTGAGTCGCCGAAGAACGCCGACAAGGCCGCGTTCCTCGTCGAAGTTCAGCGCCCGGTCATGGGGCGCGCCGACATCGACGGCGACTACCGGAGCGAGCGACATCGTGCGCAGTACGTCGATGGGCAGGTTGTTCAGGAGCCCGCCGTCGATGAGAACGCGGTCCAGATGCTTGACGGGACTGAGGATTCCCGGCAGGGCGCTCGTGGCGCGCAGGGCCGGTACGAGCGGACCCGATCCCAGGATGACCAGCGTGCCCGACTGCACGTCGACAGCCGTGACCTTGAGCGGGATATCGAGGCCTTCGAAATTCTCGCAGACGAGTTCCCGCAGCGTTTCGTCGATCTTGCGCCCGCCGATCAACCCGCCCAGCGCACCGAACGAAAAGAGATCGTGCATGTGAATGGAGCCGATGGTCTCCGTCATTTCGCGCGACGTGCGGCCGCAGCCGATCAGCGCGCCGATGATCCCTCCCATCGAACATCCGGTAATGGCTTCGATCGAGTAGCCGCGTTCCTCCAGCGCCTGCATGACACCGATATGCGCCAGGCCGCGCGCGCCTCCGCCGCCCAGCGCCAGCGCAATGGTACGCCGCTGCACGCCCGATTCTCCCGAGTCGCGGCTCTGCCGCATGCCTGCCCCCGTTCCTATTGCCGTGAAGCCCGGAAACTGCTTCCGGGCAGCGACGTGTCGCTCTTGCGTCCGGTGGAACAGTATACGCGAAACGACCGCAGCGTTCGCGACGCGACCCGAATGATCTGGGCGCGCGGTCGGAAGCGGCGTCTACGCGTATCGCGTCGAGATCGACCGCGCCAGCGAAACGCGACGCATGACGATGGTGCGTTAGCAAACGCGGGGCGATGC
>JABDJQ010000708.1 GCA_013002425.1 Gemmatimonadota bacterium | reverse complement strand
GCGCGGAGAAGAACGTGCGGGCCCGGCCGCCGCCCCGCGTTCGAGCGTGCCCGAGGTCGGCGTCGGCGAGGCGTTCCGGGGCCTGCTGCCGCTGCTCGGCGAACACAAACGCGCGCTCGCGGTGTGTGTCGGGCTGCTGCTCTCCGTGACCGGCTTCTCGCTCGCGTGGCCGTGGATCGTGCAGCATACGATCGACGGGCCGCTCGCGACGCAGCGCGCGCTCCCCGAAGCCGCGCGCTCGTTCCGCGGCATCTTCATGCTGGGCGGCGCCGTGCTCGTGATCCAGGCCGTCACGCTCGTCTTCCAGTATCAGCTGCGCGTGCGGCTCGAAACGATCGGCCAGGCGATCATGCTCGGCCTTCGCAAGAAGTTGTTCGATCACATCGTGAACCAGGACATGTCGTTCTTCGACGAACTCCCGGTCGGGAAGCTGCTTTCGCGCGTCGAGTCGGACACGGAGTCGCTGCGCCAGCTCTTTACGAACGCGGTGGTCGTCATACTCGGCGACGTGCTGCTGATCGGCGGCATCTGGGGCGTCATGTTCTATAAGGCGCCGCGCCTGGCGGCCGTGCTGCTCGTCACGCTGCCGGCCGTCGCGCTCCTCTTCTGGGCGTTTCACAAGCTGACGACCGACCGCTTCTTCGAAGTACGGAAGCGCACGGCGGATCTCACGGCGACGCTGACGGAGATGATCCACGGCATCGGCGTGATTCAGATCTTCGACCGCGAACGGTACGCGCGCAAACGCGTGTTCGAAAGCTCCGAGTCGAAGTTCGCGGTGCAGTCGGTGACAGAGGTGATGGCGATCGTGTTCTTCAACGTTCTCTTCTGGACGGAGTACGTGAAGATCGCGCTGCTGCTCTGGTTCGGGTCGACGTGGGGTGTTTCGCCCGGGATCATCGTGCTCTTCCTGCTCTTGATCTGGAAGGAGTTCGAACCGATCGGGCGGACGGCCGAACAGCTGAGTTCGTTCCAGAAGGGGATCGCGGGCGGTCGCCGGATCTTCGGACTCCTGAAGCGCGCGCCGAAGATCACAAATCCGGCGCCGGGCGAGGCGGCCGCATGGAACGGCATCAGGAGCGAAGTGCGTTTCGAGAACGTGACGTTTTCGTACGACGGAAAGCATCAGGTGCTGAAGAACGTGTCGTTCGCGCTCGCTGCCGGGACGACCACGGCGCTCGTCGGCGTGACCGGCGGCGGCAAGAGCACGATCATCTCGCTCCTGTTCCGGTTCTACGATCCGCAGGAGGGGCGCATCACGATCGACGGCGTCGACATCCGTTCGTTCGAGCTGAGCGAGCTTCGCACGCGCCTCGCGCTCGTGCTGCAGGACATCGTGCTCTTCCCGGGCGACGTGCGGTCGAACATTTCGCTCGAAGCGCCCGCGATCACGGAAGAGGACGTGCGCGGCGCGGCGCTCACGGTGAACGTCGACCCGTTCATTCAGTCGCTCCCGCAGGGGTACGACACGGAAGTGAGCGAGAAGGGCGCGAACTTCAGCCGCGGCGAGCGCCAGTTACTTTCGTTCGCGCGCGCGCTCGTGACCGACCCCGAGCTTCTCATTCTCGACGAGGCGACGGCGTCGGTCGATCCGGAGACGGAGCGCGCGATTCAGGGGGCGATGGGACAGCTCGTTTCGGGGCGCACGTCGCTCGTGATCGCGCACAGGCTTTCGACCATCGTGCACGCGGATCAGATCCTCGTGCTGCGCGAAGGCGAAATCATCGAGCGCGGCGCGCATCGCGATCTGCTCGGGCAGGGCGGCTACTACGCCGAACTGTACGAACTGCAATTCGAGAAAGAAGGGAGCGCGATTCATGAACCGAAGTGATTTTCTCTGGCTCGCGCGCTTCTATAAGAAATACTGGGGGATCGTGCTGTTCCTCGTCGTCATGACGCCGCTTTACAGCATGGTCAACGTGTTCGTGCCGAGGCTGTTCGGCTACACGATCGACACGATGAACGGGAACGGCGATTCGCTTTCGGGCGTCGCGCTCGCGATCGCCGATCGTGGCGCGGGCTTCGGCCTGACGCCGGCGCAGTCGTTCGCGGCCACGTTCTTCCTGCTCGGCTCGTCGACATTCGTTTTCTACGCGTGTCTCATGAGCACGCGCGCGTGGATGAACTGCCGCCTCGAGTGGCTCTTTCGCCAGGACGCCTTCAATCGTCTTACGACAAAGGGCCCCGACTTCTTCCGGAAGTTCGCGACCGGCGATCTCGTGACGCGCATGACCGACGACGTGGCCGAGAAGCTCAGCTGGTTCGCGTGCTCGGGGATCTTTCGCCTGTACGAAGCGACGATCGGGATCCTTTTCATCGTGGCCATGATGCTTTCGATCGATCCGTGGCTCACGCTGTTCACGGCCGGGCCGCTGCCGGTCCTGATCCTGATCTTCTTTCGAAGCGGGAAGCTGCTCGACGACCGCTACGACGCGTTGCAGAAGAGCATCAGCCGCGTGAACGACGTCATGGAGGCGTGTTTCTACGGCGTGCGTGTCGTGAAGGCGTACGCGCGCGAGGACGCGCAGGCCGCGAAGTTCGACCGGGTGGCCGAAGCGCGGCGCGACGCCGAAGTCGCGGCGGTCAAGATGACGACGATCATCGACTCTCTCTACAATTATATATGGCAGTTCGGCGTCGTGATCGTGCTCTTCGCCGGCGGTTATCGCGTGGTGCAGAACGAACTGACGGTCGGCGAGATGGCGACGTTCATCTACTACGTGGTCTGGCTCGTGTTCCCGATGTTCGATGTCGGTCAGTTCCTCGTCAAGTCGCGCCAGTCGGGCGTTTCGATTCATCGCCTGCGCGACATCGAGCGTATTCCGGCCATGGTGGAGCGCGGGTTCGAGGGGATGGACGAGAATGATGTTGTTGTTGGCGGAGCGCATGCGAGCGGCGGCACGGGTGCGCCTGCCGCCGGCGCTGGCGCAGCTGCGGGCACTACCGGCCCCGCGATCGCGTTCGAGAACATCAAGTTCGGCTTCGACGGCGAGGGGCGCCGCAAGATTCTCGATATCGACGAACTCCGCATCGCCGAGGGCGAAACGATCGCGCTCGTCGGGCGCGTGGGCGCGGGCAAGACGTGGCTCGTGAATCTGCTGCCGCGCGTCGTGGATGTCGACGAAGGCCTCGTTACGATCGCCGGGCGCGACGTGCGCGACTACGACATCACGGAGCTGCGGTCGATGCTCGGCTACGTGCCTCAGGATCCGGTGCTCTTCAGCGACACGGTGCGCAACAACATCGTGTTCGGCCGCGCGGGCATTTCCGACGAGCGAATCGAATGGGCTCTCGAGATCTCGCGCTTCCTGATGGACGTCGAACGGTTCCCGCGGGGACTCGAGACGATGATCGGCACGCGCGGGCTCGCGCTTTCGGGCGGGCAGAAGCAACGCCTGTCGCTGGCGCGCGCCCTCGTGACCGAGCCGCGCGTTCTGATTCTCGACGACTGCACGTCCGCGCTCGACGCGCAGACGGAACGTCTTCTCTGGGACAGACTGCATGAGGTCATGCCGGGACGAACGGCCTTGCTCGTGACGCACAGGCCGGATACTCTACGGCGTGTCGATCGCATCTTCGTGATGAGCGAGGGCCGGGTCGTCGAGCGGGGCACGCACGACGAACTGATGGCCGGCGCGGGCGAGTATGCGTCGATTTATCATCAGTACGAACTCATGGAGAAGGTCGGGGAGGCGCCGCCCGCGGAGCATGACATCGCCTGAACGCATACGCGTCCTGCACATCATACAGAACCTGCATTACGGCGGGATGGAGCGTCTGATCGCCGAGATCGCGCGGACGATCGATCGTGACCGCTTCGAAACGCACGTGCTGGGGCTCCAGTATCTGGGCCGCTTCTCGCACGACATGGACGAGAGCGTCACGCTGCACACGGGCGCGAAGCTGCCGCGCTGGTCGATGCTCTGGCCGGGGCCGCTGATCGATCAGATCCGCGAGATCGCGCCCGATGTCGTGCACAGTCATTCGGGCGTCTGGTACAAGGCGTCGCTCGCGGCGAAGAAAGCGGGCGTGCCGCGCATCGTGCACACCGATCACGGCCGCGCGCTCCCCGACAGCTGGATGCATCGCAAGGTCGACGGAATCGCAAGCAGGCGCACCGATGTCGTCATCGCCGTTTCGCAGAAGCTCGGCGACTATCTCGCGAAGCACCTCGTGGCGCCCTCGTGCCGCGTCGAAGTCGTCATCAACGGCGTCGATACCGACGTGTTCCGGCCGCGCACCGACACCGGCGTGATCCGGGCCGAACTCGCGCTCGCGGCCGGCGTTCCCGTCATCGGCAGCATCGGGCGCCTCGAGTACATCAAGGGCTACGACGTGATGGTCGAGGCGATGGCGATCCTGCACGACGGCTGGGACACGCGCGCCGACGGCCCCGCGCCGCATCTCGTGATCGCGGGCGACGGTTCCCAGCGCGCCGCGCTCGAATCGCGCGCCCGGGAGCTGCGCATCGCGAAGAACATCCACTTTCTCGGCTGGCGGAACGACATTCACGAACTGCACGCGACGTTCTCGCTCTTCACGATGTCGTCGCGCAGCGAAGGGACTTCCGTTTCGCTGCTCGAAGCGATGGCGAGCGGCCTCGTACCCGTCGTGACCGACGTCGGCGGCAACCGCGCGGTACTCGGCGACGAACTCGCGCCCCGGATCGTGCCCGCCTCGAATCCCGAGGCGCTCGCGGAACAGTGGAAGGACGTCCTCGTGAACGGCGCCGCGCGCGAGCGGGACGCCGCGGTCGGCCGCGCGCGCGTGCAGAGCGAGTTCGACCTGGAGCGGTTCGTGAAGGCGTACGAGAAGATCTACGAGGGGTAATGCTTGCCGGCGTCTGAGCGTGTGACGGACAGAAGATGTATAGTGAAAGCATGAGGAAGCGAGCTGACAGCAGGGTGCCGATTGCGATCATCGCGTGGTCTGTGATTGCCCTTGTCGCGTTCTCCTGCAGCAACGATCCCGGAGACGCCGCACAGACACAGGACCTGAGTCTCTCCTGGGTTGGCGAAATGCTCGTACCCGGCAAGCAGGAGGCAGGCAGCCTCAGCATTCATGTGGATGGAACCGGGACGCGCGTGGATGGTCGTATCGTGCTCGAGATCGACGAGGGTCCCGTCCGTGATTTCTGGATGCGGGGTACGGTGGACTCGGACAGAGTCTTTCTGGAGCTGAATACGGACCTGCTCGCGTATGGCTATTCCCTGTCGATTGATGCGGCGCAGGATCCGTTCGGGCGTCTGACCGGCTCGATCGTGAGCGAAGGGCTCGCCATCGACGCGGAGATCGATTGCCGCGCGATCGAACGGATCGCGCTGACGCCGCTACGCTCACGGGAGCTGAATCGCAGTGCCTCCGTACTGGCTTTCGACGGAACGGACCTATGGTCTGCTTCATCCGGAAAGTATCTCAGATTGAACCGGGAAGGCGACGTGCTGGAGGAGTTGGGCGTCTTTCTGCGCGATGAGATTCTCTGGACGAGCACGGCGCTGACCCTGGACGACAGCCTCTTCCGGGGCCATCTTCCTCTCAGCGTCTCCGGCGACGGAGAGGTGCAGAATCTCTCGGACGTCATTTCGTTTACCCGCGACGGAGCGGTGATATCGCAGGATCGAATGGACCACCGGACTTCCGGCCTGGGGGCTTCGGGCGGCGCGCTCTGGTCTCTCGGCTCCGAGGGAAGAAAACTCCATCGAATCGACGCGGGCGTCACGCTGCAAACGGTTGACTACAGCGTGCCCGGTCTCATCTATCTGGCGTTCGACGGCGACTCGTTCTGGAGCCAGTCCTGGTTCGATTCGAGAATCTACCGGATCGATGGCGGCGGGGAGGTTCTCGGCGTGTACGAAATGACCGTGCAGGATCACGGATTCCCGGCGGGAATCGCCTGTGGCGATGGTCGGATCTGGGTTCTGATGAGCGATCCGTTCCAGGGGAGGTCGACGTTCTATGAACTGGAGACAGCAATTGATTGATGTAGCCTGGTGACGTGATGGAGCAATTTCGGATAGACTGGAATCTTGCGCGTGGGAAGCCGAAGCTGCCCTCGACCGAGTCCGGACAGAATCCACGAGAACTCTCAGGCGCCCAATAACAGAGGATCCCATGTCATCTATCTTTCGTTTCGTTCTGGCGTCGTTTGCCCTGGCCATCGCTCTTTCGGCCTGCGCGGACAAGACCATCCCACCGGTGATGATCCTGCTGACCTCGCATGGCCAGATGGGCGAGCTCGATCGGGAAACCGGGTACTTCGTTCCCGAAGCCGCTCACCCCTGGAAGGTCTTCACAGAGGCCGGCATCCCCTTTGAGTTCGTGAGTGTGGCAGGTGGGCGCCCGCCTCATGATGGGCTGGACCTGACCGATCCGGTCCAGAAGGAGTTCTGGGAGAATGCAGACGTCCAGGCGGCGCTCGGCGCAACCAGGAAAGTGGCCGCGGTCAAAGCCGCGGACTATTCAGCAGTCCTGGTCGTCGGAGGCCACGGAACGATGTGGGACCTCCCGGACAACAAGGATGTCCAGAAGCTCCTGGCCAACGTCTATGAGTCCGAAGGGGTGGTCTCGGCGGTGTGCCACGGCCCCGCTGCTCTCATCAACGTTCGGCTCTCCGACGACAGCTACCTGGTAAGTGGCAGGAACGTCGCGGCCTTTACCAACGAGGAAGAGGCCGCCGTCGAGCTGACTGAGACCGTCCCGTTTCTGTTGGAGTCGGCTCTGGTGAAGCGCGGTGCGGTCATGCAGAAAGCCGCCAACTGGCAGCCATCTGTTGTCGCCGACGGACGACTCATCACCGGCCAGAACCCCGCGTCCGCAGAAGGGGTCGCTCGGGCGATCGTGCAAGAGCTGATGAAGAACTAGTCCGGGAGCGCCAGTCTCGTCATCGTGGGGACTTGTGAACGGCCCGCGAGCGCTCGAGCGTGGTCGGTGCTCCATGAACGGGAAGTTTCCGTGTCGTAGACTCGGAAGGACCCGCCCTACACTCGCTTTTTCAGCACGAGCCCCGCGATCATGCCGATCGTCTCGAAGCACTCGTCGAGCTCGCTCTCTTCGAACGAAACGCCGAACTCCGTTTCGATGAACGCGATCAGATTGATGAAGCCCATCGAGTCGAGGATCTGCTCGTCGATGAGGTGCGTCGTGTTCGTCACGTGTGCGCCGGCCACGCTTTCGATGTGCGCGATGAGGCGCGCTTCGATCTGGCCCCTGTTCATGCCGACACCTCTTCTTCGACGAACCACGGCTTGACGGTTTTCCCCTTCTTGTACGAAAAGATGTGGAGCGTGGGCAGATCGGGAAGACAGGCGTCGAACTCGGGGCCGTTGTACGACAGAAAGAGGCTGCCGTCGAACTTCTCTCCGAACGGGCCGGTCTCCGCGATGCAAGCTCCCAGATAGCGCCGCGCGCCGCGCTCGGCGTCGCCGCCGCGATAATGACGTTCGGCCGCGCTCGTAAGATCCGCCCGCAGCGGATGCGCTGCCCACGTATCGTCGAACGCCGCACTC
>JABDJQ010000666.1 GCA_013002425.1 Gemmatimonadota bacterium | reverse complement strand
GACTGCTCGATCACGGGTGGCTTCGTGTATCGTGGCGCCGCGATTCCGCACCTCTACGGTCACTATCTTTACGGCGATTTCTGCAGCAGGCGTGTCTGGGCGATGCGCGCCGAACCGGACACCGTGCTCGATATCGTCGATCTCACGCCGCAGATCGATCCCGTCTCCGTTCTGCAGACCGTGACTTCGATCGTGCGCGACGGGTTCGGCGAACCGTACATCATCGATCGCACCGGCAGCGTGAATACGGGGCGGCTGTACAGGCTTGGCGCGGACTTCGTGGGGCTGCCGGGCGGTGAAGGGCGGGGATCGAACGACACGCGTGTCACGACGGGATCAGCGATGCCCAATCCGTTTCGCGAAGTCGTTCGATTCGAGGTATCCGGTACGAATCGAGAAGGCGGACGGTTCGCCGTTTACGATGTGCGCGGCCGCCTCGTCAGGAGCGTGAGCGAATCACAAACGGGCCGCGTGATCGAGTGGAACGGCCGCGACGATGACGGCAACGTGCTGCCGGCGGGCGTCTACTTCCTTCGATTCGAGAGCAACGGGCGCGTCGAAACCAGACGGGTTACTTTTCTCCGCTGACGCTCACCTGCCATCGCCCCTGGCTTTCACTGCCCGGGAACTCAGGAACGCATGATATCGCGGAAATGCCTGGTATACGGGCCAATCCGGGCCTGGGTAGCAAGGATTCACCTTGATTTTTAAAGGTTTGACAGGATATACTATTCACAGTTCCAAGCCCGAGGGGGCAGCCCGAATTAGCCGAACGCATAAAATCAGAGTACAAGAACAAGTGTACTGAAGAACGCCGGAGACACGGTCAACAGACCGGTATCTGCGTATCGATTTTTCCCCGTATCCGCGTCTCGGGGCGCGGATGTACTCACGCATCTCGATGGAGGGCTCTCATGTTTCTAGCTACCCGCCTGGGCGTCGCGGTTCTTACCGTCCTCGCTCTCACGTTCACCCTCGTACCTGTTGCGGATGCCGACAGCCTGACAAGCGGCTTCGTGCGGTACTTCGACGACGGCTCCCAGGGAGAACTCAATCTCTCCGACGGAAGCGTCTGGGTGCTCTCGTTTCACAATCTCGACCTCAGCGCCTACACCGGTATTTTCGAACTGAAAGCGGGCGATCGCCCGAACGGTTTCGAGCAGGTCGCATTCCGGATCGACAAGGATTTCGGCGGCGCCGGCGCTCATAAACTGGAACTCTACGATGTAGGGTTCACGGGTCCGTTCAGCACGCACCAGCTCGGCGTGGGCGAAGGTACGCTCCCGTTCGACATGCGCTTCGTCATGGTGCAGAACGTGGACGATACCTGGGATGTCACGCCGCACTTCCGGCTCGACAGCGGTGACTGGACGAACTTCACGGGCGGCGGCATCCAGACCGCAACCTCCTTCGACCTGACCACCTCGAACATGACGCTTCAGTTCGGCGCGGGCGGCACCGGCACGGCGGTATTCGATCCGCCGACGGCCGACACGGGCAACGTGCTCGGGCAGCCGGCCACGATGAACCTCACGGGCGTAACGCCCACGAATACGATTGCGGTCGACTATGCGGGCGGCGCAAGCGGCAAGATCTACGGTTACTCGATCAAAATCGCATGGGACGGCGCGGTCATGTCGACCACGCCCGTTCAGATCACGGAAGGCAACCTGCTTTCGGACGTCGGTTCGACGTTCTTCACGGCGACGGTGACCGGCACGGACGAAATCACGGTCGACGCCGTGCTTCTCGGCGCGCAGTCGGGCGCCGGCGGGCCGGCCAACATGTTTACGGTGGAGTTCGACGGCGTGTCGTGCGACACGAGCCTGGTCGACATCACCATCATGAGCGCGGTCGACAGCGCGAACGCGGCCCTCACGGGCTTCGATGACGGCGACGCCACGGTGTTCTCCGATCTCGCTGCTCCGGTCTTCACGATCAACGGTCCGTTCCCGGACGGCGAGTGCCTGTTCGAAACCCCGGTCCTCGATCTCTCCGCGCTCGATGCGTGCAGCGATCTGGACACGGCCTGGTTTCGCGTCGACGGCGGTGCGTGGCTTACGGAAGCGAACCTGTTCGCCGATTATGTCGGCACGAACTGGACGAACGCGGCCTGGTCTTTCCCGCTGTTCAATGTGGTAGGGGAAGGTGCGCATACGATCGAGTTCTACGCCAAGGACGATTTCGGCAACCCGAGCGCGATCCAGTCGTATACGTTCACGAAAGACACGATCGATCCGCCGGCGGCGGCGATGACGTTTTCCGATCCCGATAACGGGCGCGTCAGTCTGAGCTGGACGAATCCGGTCTCGGACCTCGATCACGTGCGCGTGATGCGGAAAGAGTGGAGCGCGGGTTCGTATCCCGAGTATCCGCAGCCTGCCGACGGCTATCCGCTCGACACGCTTGACGGCGTGCTCGTTTACAGCGGTACGGCCGAGTCGTTCGTCGACACGCTCGCGCCGCGCGGCGTCTACTTCTACCGCGCGTTCACGATCGATTGCGCGCTGAACGTAACGGGCGGCGCCGCTACGGGCGGCGCGATACCGGCCCCGTTCGAGGCCGGCGATCGCACTACCAACTACTGGCTCGGCGACGTCACGCAGAACGGTGGCGGCGGCTACGACGGGTTCGTCGACTTCTTCGATCTGAACGCTCTTTCCGCAGGCTATCGCGCGTACAGCCCGAGCAGCCCGCCGGTCCCGCCGTTCGACGAACTCGATATCGCTCCCACGGACGACGGCAGCCGGTTCGGGATTCCGATTCCCGATGACAATATCGACTTCCCCGACCTCGTGATCTTCGCGCTGAACTTCGGTGAAGTGGCGCCGAAAGAGCAGAAGGTCGTGCGCCTGGCCGGGAACGATCGGGCGAGCAAGGCAGACCGGCCGACGCTCGAACTGATCGCACAGGAAGAGCCGGTTCTGGACGGTGAAAACATGCAGGTCACGCTCGCGCTCAGCGGGAACGACCGCGATGTGAAAGCCGGAAGCGTCGTGCTCGCTTACGACGCGGGTAAAGTCGAGTGGGTCAGCACGCGCAGTTCGGACGCCGTCGCGAACAGCGGCCTCGTCTTCGTGCACAGCGGCGTGCTCGAGCCGGGCAAGCTGTACGTCGACCTCGCGGCCCTGGGCGCGAACACGGTCTTCGAAGGATCGGGCGATCTCGTTACGCTGAACTTCCGTCTGAAAGAGGGCGACGGCATCGACCTGACGTTCCTCTCGACGGACATTCGCGACGGAGACAACGCGCAGATCACGACCGGCACGAGCGATCTTGCCATGGGCGGATCCGCGGACCTCGTCCCGACGGTCACGAGCCTCCAGGGCGCCGTGCCGAACCCGTTCAACCCGACCACGTCGATCCGCTTCTCGCTGGCGACAGCCGGGAACGTGCGCGTCGAGATCTTCGACGTGCGCGGCCGTCGCGTCCGTTCGCTTCTGAACGAATCACGCGAAGCCGGCGAGCATCAGCTCGTATGGAACGGCAAGAACGACGACAATGAAACCGTGGCTAGCGGAACGTACTTCGTGAACATGTCGGCCGACAACTTCAAGTCGACGTCGAAGCTCACCCTGCTCCGATAGCATCATTCATCTCGAGGCCGGGGGGACGTATCCCCCCGGCCGATTTCGCTTCCCGTAAAGGTGGACTTCGATGCACGTTGCCGTTCTCAGGCGGTGCTCCGGAATCGCGTTGCTGGTTCTGGCGCTCGGCGCACTCGCCGGCTTTGCTTCCGACGCGGAGGCGCAGCCGATGCTTTCGTTCCTGCCGGACACTTCGTTCGTGAGCGTGGGCGACACGTTCGACGTGTCGCTGATGATCGATGCCTTCGTCGATACGATGTCCAACTTCGACGTCGTATTCGCATTCGATCCCAACGTGCTAGAGTTCGTGGACGCCGAGGCCGGAAGCCTTTACACGTCGGTCGGCTGGCAGGACTTCTTCAATGCCGAAGAGGAATCGCTCGGCACGTGGGAAGTATTCGAGGTCATCTTTCCGTTCGACAGCTACATCCTGCCACCGGGGGAACTGGCCATCATGAGTTTCCGCGCCGTAGGCGACGGTGCGACGGACATCTTCTTCCGATCGGCGACGATTACGGACATCAACCGCGTCAATATTCCCGGCACGATTGCGAACGACGGCCATGCGGTGGTTTCGCTGAGTCTGACCCCCGTGATCGACACCGTTTTCACGCATCCGCTCACGAGCGAGCCTGTCGGGGCCACGACGTTTACGGGTGAACTTACGGGAACGTACACGCCCCTCGGATTCCTGATCGAGGGCACGACGAGCGTCGGCACGGCTCCCATCGGGATCGATCATCAGACGGGGATCGTGTATGCGTTCGGCGATTCTCTCGACAACGTGAGCATGCGGTACGAAGTCGACTTCGAGTTTCTCGAAGGGCTTTCCGACTCGGGACTGACTACGTTCAGCGATACATACGGGCTGTCGTGTCACTTCTGCAACGCGGTCGGCTGCGGCGTGCCCGAGGGGTGCGCGACCGACGTGAACACGACCGTGCGGCTCGGGTACCGCGTGGATGCGGGAGGGCTCAGCTACTACCTGCGCGACCGGCCCGACGAGAACCAGCCCGCAAACTACTATACGGGCCGGCCCCTGTTCGGCGACGAGGCCACTACGAAAGTCACGGCCGCGGTCGAAATCGTGGGGAACACGACGGCCGGTTATCTGATCAAGAACGGCATCGTTTACAAGGTGGGGCCGACGCTCTTCAACCCGTTCCCGCACAGACAGTGGGAGGCGAAGGGCGAGTTCTGGCCGGAGGGCCGCTACTACAAGGCGCGGCTCTCGAACGTGCGCTGCATGACGCTGAACGCGCAGATTCCGACCGATGTCGACAAGCCGGAAACGATTCCGGCGCCGCAGACCGTGGCGCTCAGCGTAAGCCCGAACCCGTTCAACCCGACGACCAGGATCTTCTACGACGTGCCTGTCGCAGGTCCGGTCGATCTTCGCGTGTATGATGTAAGCGGACGGCTCGTCACGACGCTGATCGACGGCGAGTATCATCCGAAAGACCGCTTCGCGATCGACTACAGCGCCCACGGCGCGGCATCGGGGATCTACTTCGTGCGTGTCGACTCGCGTGGCGGAACCGCTACGACGAAACTCGTGCTGATCAGGTAACGCTCCTGGGCTACTTCCGCCGCCGCCTTCCCCCGCCGTACTTCAGCTTCGTCACGACGTACGTGCCGCTTCGTTCATCGGTTTTGAGATCGATGTGACCCGCTTCCTGCGCCTCCTCGAGCAGTTCGCTGAAGCTGCGATAACCGTAGCTCGACTCGCTGAACGACGGGCGCTTCCGCTTCATCGTATCCTTTACGAGTGAACTGTAGATGACGTCGTAGTTCTCGCGCTGCAGGGCGCGGATCGTATCGAAGAGCAGAAACCAGGCCTCGCGCTTCTCGGCCGGGATCTTCTTTCCGCCTTTGACGGCGGTGACCGGCTCGCGTCCCGCGGTCAGTTCCTCGTAGTAGATGAATTCGTCGCAGTTGTCAGCGAGCAGCTTCGAAGTCGATCCCTTCATGCCGAGCCCGATCACGTGCTTGCCGTTTTCCTTCAGCTTCGAAACGAGGGGCGAGAAATCGCTGTCGCCCGAAACGATCACGAACGTGTTGATGTGATCCTTGCTGTAGCTGAGATCCATGGCGTCGACACAGAGGCGGATGTCGGCGGAATTCTTGCCGGTCATCCCGCGCTTCGGAATCTCGATGAGTTCGATACCGGCTTCGTGAAGCTGTTTCGTATATTCACGAAAACTTCCCCAGTCTGCGTAGGCGGTCTTTACGAGTACTTTGCCTTTTTCGAGGAGGCGGTCGAGAACGGGTACGATTTCGAAGGCGCTTCCCTTGCGGCCGGTGAATCCGAGCGCCAGGTTTTCGAAGTCGAGGAAGACGGCGAGGTTGCGCTCCTGCGCAGTCGCCTTGGTGCTGCTCATGCGGCACTCCTGTGGTCAGGGGATCGATGAAGATTACCGCATTATTCTGCCACTGCGGGAGCGGGGCGTCCAGCGTGCATTCGGGCGCCCCCCGCATGGCATCGGTCCCTGTCGAGATGTGCACGGCACATGATGTTGCCCGCGGGGCGGATGCTATACTGAATACCGATGAAGAAACTCCTGATCCTTCCCGCCGTGCTCGCGTTCGCCATACTCGCCTTCTTCTATTTTCAGCCGAAGAGCTTCCGACCCTTTTACGATGATGCCTATTTCATGAAGGACGAAGTTGCAGGACACGTTCATCGGCCTGACGTGACGCGCGAGTTCGTGTGGCCGGAGCATGAGGCGGGTGTCATTCGCATGGTGACGAACAATCTCGGCTTTCGCAGCGATGAAGACACGCGCGTGCGGAAGGCTGACGGAGTCGTGCGCGTTCTCGTGACCGGGGACTCCCACACGGACGGGCTCGTGGAGAATCACGAAACGTTCTGCGCCCTGCTGGAGAAAGGGTTGAACGACGCGGGAGAAACCGCCGCGTTCGAAGTGATCAACGGGGGAACCGGGATATATGGACCGTACAACTACCGCGGCATGCTGTCCGGCAGCCTTCATCTGAACCCCGATCTCTTTCTGGTGGTCTTCTACTCGGGCAATGATTTTCTGGACGGCCTGCGCACGAGTTCTCTCCGCAGGACCATTCGCATTCCGAGAAGGCCGCGCAGCTACTACAGCAAGATCAAGGAGGCGAACAGGCTGCATCACGGATCCGTCTGGCAGGCGTTCAATCAGGACTACTTCTTCGCAAACTATCCCGAATGGAAGGAGGAGGCCGTATCGACGGCTGTCGAGCAGATGCTGAGCGCGAAGGCGATCTGTGATTCGAGCGGCATTTCGTTTGCCGTCGCGACGCTCCCCAGGTACTACGACTTCCCGAACCTGCCGGTGCCGGCCGAAGAGACCGCCGCCGCCCGGGTCCTCGGTCTTACGAGAGACGAAATCGCCTCGACACGGTTACTGACACAAAGCTTCGAGAAGCGGCTTCGGGGCGAAGGTGTTCGTGTGATCGACCTGTCCGCCGGCATGGATTCCGGAGAGGGCCTCTACTGGCAGGAAGACCACCACTTGAATGTTGCCGGGCATGAGGCGGTCGCCGCGATTCTCTACGACGAGTTGCGTGAAGTGATTCTCACTGCCGGCGCGGCGCTCCGTCGATGACGGCCACCATCATGTCGTCGATGCGCCCGTCCGCGTCGAGCGTGAAGTGAAACTCGGCCTCGCGTCCCAGCGCGCCCTCCACGCGGAGCACGACGCGGTCACTCGATGCGTCGACGACGCCCCGGGCCGTGACCGTTCCCACATGATCGCGGAGCAGGCGGTGATAGTAACCGAGCAGTTCGTCCTTCGTTTTGCGCGCCAGATAGGCCGCGGAGAAGTGGTCGTCGATGAAG
>JABDJQ010000658.1 GCA_013002425.1 Gemmatimonadota bacterium | reverse complement strand
CTGCGACGTGTTCTGTTCGTTCTGCGTGATTCCGTACACGCGCGGCCGGCAGCGGAGCCGCACGCTCGCGGACTGCGTGCGCGAGACCGCGGCGCTCACCGCGCGCGGCCACCGGGAGATCGTCGTAACGGGCGTCAATATCGGGACGTACATGGAGGGGGGCGCGGATTTCGCGGGCCTCCTCGACCAGCTTTCCGAAGTGCACGGCGTGGGGCGGCTCCGCATCAGTTCGATCGAGCCGATGACGGTCGACGACAGCGTCATCGATCTCATGGCGCGGAACGACAGGATCTGTCCGTACCTGCACCTCTGTCTGCAGAGCGGGGACGACGCGATTCTGGAAACGATGAAGCGCCCGTATACCGCGGCCGAATATCGTTCGCTTCTGCTCGACATCGTCGCACGCGTTCCGAACGCCGGCATCGGCACGGATATCATCGTGGGCTTTCCCGGTGAAACCGAGGAGTCCTTCGCAAAGACGTACGCGCTTCTCGAAGAACTTCCGTTCTATCATTTTCACGTGTTCAGCTATTCCGAGCACACGCACACGCGTTCGGCGAAGATGCCGGAGAAGATTCAACCCGAGATCGTCAAGAAGCGAAGTGAAAAGGTAAGGCGCCTGGGGCAGATCAAGAAGCAGCGCTTTCACGAAGCGCAGGTCGGGCGCACGCTGCAGGTGCTCTTCGAACGACGGGACCCGCGAGGCCGGCTCGTGGGCCACGCGGAAAACTACGCGCTCGTGAGCGTGGATGATCCGCGCGATCTGACGAATCGGATCGTGCCGGTCGAAGTGCGGGAAGCGGATGTCGACGAAGTACGCGGCACGGTTCTCGCCGGCGTCGAGCTCGACCGGCAGGATCGGGTGACCGCGTGAAGATCTTCATCGAAACGCACGGCTGCCAGATGAACTTCTCCGATACCGAAATCGTGGGCGGGCTTCTCGAGGCGAACGGCGTGAGCGTCGTGGACAATCTCGACGACGCGGACGGCGTGTTCGTGAACACGTGCGCGATTCGCGAGAACGCGGAGGAGAAGGTCTATCACCGCGTCCAGCAGCTCAGCTATCTGAAGCGGAAGAAGCCCGATCTCATCGTGGGAATTCTGGGATGCCTCGCGCAGAGTCTGAAGGAAGACATTCTCGAGTATTCGTCCGCCGTCGATCTCGTCGTGGGGCCCGATAGCTACCGCACGCTTCCCGAACTTCTTGCGAAACTGGCGCCGGGCGAGATCGAAAAGATCGTCGAAACGAAGCTCTCGCGCACCGAGAACTACACCGACATCCCGACTCTTCGCAAGTCGGGCGTGAACGCGTGGGTCACGATCATGCGCGGATGCGACAACTTCTGCACGTTCTGCGTCGTGCCGTATACGCGCGGCCGCGAAAGAAGCCGCAGCGCGGATCTCGTCGTCAAGGAAGTCGAGTCTCTGGCGGCCGCGGGGTTCGTGCAGGTGACGCTGCTCGGTCAGAACGTGAATTCGTACAGAACGGAGAAC
>JABDJQ010000651.1 GCA_013002425.1 Gemmatimonadota bacterium | reverse complement strand
CTTCTCCTTCGCCCTCGGCCTTTCGCGGCCGCGATTGTTGTTCCAGTCTAAAGTAAAATGTTCGACGATTCGGCGCGGCGCGATCCCGCGTCCGCCGCCATCCGTGCGGCGATCAACTCGCCGATCGTTCGAATTCCGCGTTCGATGCGATCTTCGGTTTCTTTCGTAAACGAGAGTCGAAAACTGTTCGTGCCGGAGCCGTCGAGATGAAACAGCTCGCCCGGCGCGAAATTGACGCCGGCGCGACGCGCTTCGATCAGCAGGTCTACCGCGTTCATCTGCGCCGGCAGTTCGATCCAGAGTGACATGCCGCCGTCCGGTTTCGTCCAGCGAACATCCGGCGGAAAATGGCGCTCCATCGCGCGCAGCATCGCCTGCAAGCGACCGCTGTTGATCGCGAGCACGCGCTCGAGGTGCTCGTCGAGGAGCCCGCGCTCGCAGAAGCGGTGAATCGCCACCTGCGCGAGACGGCTCGGCGCTAGATCCGTGTACGTCCGGATCTTGCGGAACGGATCGCGAAAGGCTTCCGGTACCGCAAGCCATCCGAGGCGAAGCCCCGGGAACAGCATCTTCGAGAACGTGCCGAGGTAGAGCACGTTTTCATGCCCTTTCAGCGCCTTGAACGAGGCAACGGGCTCTCCCGCGTAGCGGAGGTCCGCGTCGAAATGATCTTCGAGAAGCGGGATACCGTGGCGCACCGCGACTTCGAGCACTTCCCTGCGGCGCGCGAGCGGCATCGTGATGCCCGTCGGATTCTGAAAGTTCGGCATCAGGTAAATCAACTTCGCGCTGCGGCGCGTGAGTTCGTCGTCGAGCAGGTCCGGACGCATGCCGTACTCGTCCATCGCGACGGGCACGAGCTCGGTCTCGTAGAGTTGAAAGACCCCGATCGCGTTGTGGTACGTCGGCGATTCGACCATGATCCGGTCGCCGCGATCGAACAGCAGTTTGCTGACGAGGTCGAGACCCTGCTGGGAACCGCCGAGCATGAAGATCTCATCTTCGTGAATCGACGCCCCCTGCTCGCGCAATCGATTCGCGAGCCAGGCGCGGAGCGGCGGATACCCTTCGCGCGAACCGTAGTCGAGAATGCCCGGGCCCATTTCGGCCATCGTCTCGTTCATGACCACGCGGAAGTCTTCGAGCGGGAAGTGATCGGAGTCGGGCACGAGGCCGCCGAGTTCGATGCGCGGGACGTTGTCGGTGACGGAGAGTCGGGCGAGTGCGTCAGGGCCCGATCGCGTGCGGCGGGAAAGAGAGTGCTCGACGCCTCCGCGATTCCCGGCGCGGGGACGATTCCGCGCGCGTCCGGCAGACAGCGCCCCGCCCGCGCGTTCGCGCGCCTGCGCCGCATCGGCGCCGCCAACATACGTGCCGCTCCCGACGCGCGTTTCGACCGAGCCTCGCCGTTCGAGTTCGGAATAGGCCTGGGCGACGGTGTTTCGGTTCACGCCGAGCAGAACCGCGAGCCGCCTGATCGAAGGCAGCCTCTCTCCCGCCCCGAGTTCGCCGTCTCGCGCAAGCTTCTCGACGCCATCCGCGATCTGCTGATGGATCGGGCGTCCGTCGGAACGATCTATGACAATTTTCTCTTTTAGCATGACACTCTTGTCTCCGTCTCGTTGACACACTGATATTATCGGCAAGTATCCTTGCAGACAATACGAATT
>JABDJQ010000610.1 GCA_013002425.1 Gemmatimonadota bacterium | reverse complement strand
CGGAATCACTACGTCGGCCGCACGTTCATCCTGCCGACGCCGCGGCTGCGCGACCTGCGCGTCAAGATCAAGTACAACGCGGTCAAGGACGTGCTGAACGGCAAGCGCGTGGTCGTGGTCGACGATTCGATCGTCCGCGGAACCACGATGAAGAAGCTCGTGAAGATGCTGAAGAAGGCGGGCGCGTCCGAGGTCCACCTTCGGATCAGTTCGCCCCCGATCGAGCATCCGTGCTACTACGGGATCGATACGCCGACACGCGGCGAGTTACTGGCCGCGACGCACACGATCGAAGAGATCCGGCGCTATCTCGAGGTCGAGGACGTCGAGTATCTCTCGCGTGAAAGCCTGCTGCGCGCCGCACCGCAGGGTCTCGGGTACTGCACGGCCTGCTTCGACGGCGCGTATTCCATTCCCGTCGACGAAGAGCACACGAAGGAGATCCTGGAGCGAAATCCCGCCTAGACGAGCCTCCCTTCGGAGCCTCGTTTTTTTCTTGACGACCCCTTTCCGCCGTTCTACATTCGCCTCTCCATAGGTTGAATGAAATCAACGCAGCGAGCTGTTTCGCGAGAATTTACTTGAAGTGAGGGGGCGAGGTGCTGAAACGCCGGGTGCTGGTGGTCGAGCCGAACGGGACGATGCAGGCGTGGATACGGGCCGAAGGGGAGCGCGCGGGGCTCATGCTCGAAGCGGTGGATTCCCACGAAACGGCCGGTATCAGGCTCCGCGAGGACGCTCCCTGGCACTACGTCGTCTCCTCCGACCGCGATAACGCCCGCGATAAAGCCCGCGATGCCGCTCGCGAAAAGACGGAACGCGAAGCCGCCCCCGTGTCCGGCGCCTGCGAAGACGAGCCCCGCTATGTGCCGCTCGCGCTCGAACGCTGCTCGCCCCGGGAAAAGAAACTGCGTCTTCGTCTCCTGTTCAAGGGGATGCAGCGCCACGATTCCGAGGCCAGGCTCGAGCGATGGGGTGACGCGGAGTTTCCGTTGCCCGCCGTCCGTAGACAGCGCGAACTTCTGCGGGCTCTACGCCCCGCGTTTCGGGAATTCGCCGAGAAGGAAGAAACGCTTCACGGTCACTCGTATCGCGTCGGCTTCTACGCCGCCCGCATCGGCGAATCGCTTACGATGTCGCCCCGGGTCGTTCGCCTGCTCTTCGTGGGCGGCTGGATCCACGACCTCGGCAAGCTCCGGGTCGACACGCGGATTCTGACGAAGCGCGAGAGCCTGAACGAACAGGAGTGGAAGAGCATCCGGCAGCATCCGGTCTGGGGTGAGGAGATCGTGGAAGACCATACCGACGATCGCGAGCTTCTGGACATGGTGCGTTTTCATCACGAACGCTTCGACGGCCGCGGCTATCCCGACAACCTGGCGCGCGAGTCGATTCCGATCGCCGCCCGTATTCTGGCCGTAGCGGACGCCTACGACGCGATGACGAGCGAGCGCACCTACTGCGCGAAGCTTTCGCACCGCGAGGCGGTCCGCGAGGTGCTGTCGTGCACCGGATCGCAGTTCGACCCGGCTATCGTGCGCGGATTCCTGAACTCGCGACTCGACCGGGCGCTTCCATAGAAAACCCGCTACAATGACGGCGCAATGAAAGCCGCATCCACAGGGGTTCTCGCCCTCCTGATTCTGACGTTCGCGATCACGTCTTTCGCGAAAATCCGATCGTTCGAAGGGTCGGCCGCGTTCGACCCGGCGAACGACGAAATGCTCTTCTGGACGGAATCCGCATTCCACTATCGTTACGCGAAGATGATCGCCGAAGGGAAATCGATCCCCGCGGTCGACTATCGGGCGCAGATGCCCGAGGGATTGCCGGTGATGGAGCAGATCACCGTGTGCATGGAATGGTGCGCCGGAAAGCTCTATCGCGTTCTTGCGGGCCTCGGGCTCACGGTTCCGTTTCACCGGTTTCTGATCTGGTTCATCTGTATCTTTTCGTCGCTCTCGATCCCGGCCGTTTATCTCGCGGCGCGCGCTCTCTGGGGTTCGGTCGTGCTCTCCTGCGGAGCAATGCTGGCTTACGCGCTGGTGCCTCTGAGCTTCGCCCGCGTGATCGGTCATTACGGCCGCGAGGATTTCGCGCTTCCGCTTCTGTTTCTGGGATTCGCGTTCTTTCTGCGGGCGCTTCGGATGGAGCGCGCACGCAGCATCGCTGTCGCCGCGGGAGTCGCGGGGCTCTTCGGCGCCGTCGCTCTCGCCGGATGGCACCTGAGTCGTTTCTGGTTTCTGATGCTGAGTCCGTTTCTCTTCATTCTGATGGCGTTCACGCCGCGCCGGGAAGCGCTCTTTCGCGCCCTTCTCGTCGTCACCGGCCTTTTCGCGCTCGCCTCGTGGATCGTTCCGGTGCTCGTCGAAAAACGGTTTTTCTTTTCGGGGCCGATGCTCGCGTCGTACGCGATGCTCGGCGCGCTCTGGTTCGAGCGCCGCGGCGCCGGTCGCATGAGGCCGCTCGCCACGGCCGGCGTCGCGTTCGCGGGAGCGGCAGGGCTGTTCGCGATCGTCAATCTCCTGGGGGGCTATCCCGAGTACTCGCACGTCTACGGGCTGATCCGCTACAAGCTCCAGTTCCTCGGGCAGAAACCGGCAGACCCCGCGCTTCTGCCGTTCGACGCGCGGATTCTCTGGTCGCCGCCGTTCAATACGCCGTCGATTCCGTTTCTGATCGCGCAGGTCGGGCCGTTCCTTCTCTGGGGGATCGGGGCGTGGATTGCGGGCGCGATCCTCGTGTTGAAACGGCGCGCGACTCCGGAACAGATCGGTGTTTTCGTTCTCTACACGATGTTCGTCGCGCTCTTCGTGCTGATTCAGCGCGTGTCGTCGTTCGTCGCCTTCTTCCTCGTGCTCGCGATTCCGTTCCTGTTCGTGTCGGCGTCGCGCGGGATGAAGAAAGCCCTCTTCTTCGCCTTCGCGCTCTCACTGATCTGGCAGGGGGCCCAGGATCTGCTCGGCCCGCGCGCGCCGATCTACTCCGTGGCGCGTCTGTTCGCGACCGAACCCGCCTACGTGGATCCTCCGAACGTGGGGAACAACCGGCGTCTTCTCGAATGGATCCGGATGAGCACGGAGCGCGACGACGTCTTTCTCACATGGTATCCGACCGGTCCGATGATTCTCACGTACGGGCAGAGGCCGATCGTGCTGCACTCGAAATTCGAGTCGTCGGTGATCCGCGACAAGTACAGAGGCCTGCTGGAAGGCCTGTACGAGGAAGAGGGAGTCGACGGGAAGGGGCGCGTTTTCCCGGAGACTCTGGCGCAGTTCTGTATCGACACACAGACTGACTACTTCGTGCATCAAATATCGTACACGCTCGATCTTTCCAGCGACTCGGAACTCTATCGGATCGGAAAGCGGGAGCTCCCCGTCGCGTCGGCCGCGGCGGCGATGCACTGGAGGGAGGAGGCGCTTCTGCCCGTGCTCGGCCATCGCTTCACGCTCGTGTATCAGGATTCGTACTACCGCGTTTTCCGGTTCGAAGCCGGAGCAGAAGACGGGATTACGGATGCAGAACGGGCAGCCCTCGCTGATTCCGCGGGCGGCGCGGAGCCGTCTTCGCGCGCCGTCCCCTACGAGGCGGTCTGGGAGTCGGTCACGATTCCGGGGGGCGCCCGCGTCGTCGACGCGCGCGAGATCCGGGACTCGCGCGCGTATCTCGATCGCCAGATCAGCCTGATCCGGGCGGCGGAAGGGGCATTCATGGCGGGGGATCACGGCGGCGCCATGCAGGCCCTGAGCGAACTCGACCGCATGTGCCCGGACTCGGAGGCGTCGGCGATTCTGCGCGCCCGGGTGCGCCGCTCCCGGGGAGAGACAGAGCGCGCTCTGGCGATTCTCGACGAGGCGATCGCGCTCCGGCCGTGGCTCTCTTCGCTCCGCTTCGAGAAGGCGGAGACACTGCTCTCGCTCGGGAAGCCGGTTCGCGCGGCGCGCGCTTATGCCGAGGTGATCGACAGGAGCCCGGGACACTCCGCCGCCCGTGCCCGCCTCGCGGAACTGGGGGAGAAACGGTAGCGATCTCCGCCGGCCCGACTCATCCGAACCCTTTGCGCTGAAATATCTTGCCCGCGCACCCCCTGTTTGCTACCGTCCGAACGTTCGAGGACTCGTGCCCCGGGGTGGGAGGTGTTTCCATGCGGAAACCTGCGCTCACCCGGCTCCCTCGATCCGATCGCCCTCGCGAGAGGCTGATCGAGAAGGGCGTCGACGCTCTCGCGGATCGTGAGCTGATTGCTATTCTTCTGGGCTCCGGAATTCGCGGCAGGAGTTCGCTTGCTCTCGCGGAAGAGATCCTGGTTCGTTACGAATCGATCCGCTCGTTTGCGGATCGTGATCCCGCGCGGCTTCTGGCCATCGACGGGATCGGTCCGGGGAAGGCGTCCTCGCTTCTCGCCGGAGTCGAACTGGGACGCCGTGTCGTTTTCGCGCATGAGCGCGAGCGGGCGGCGATCCGCACGCCGCGCGACGTCGCGCTTCTCCTGATGGATGAAATGCGCTCGCTCGACCGCGAGGAGTTTCGCGTGCTTCTGCTCGACGCGAAGAACCGCGTGATCGACGTGGTGCGGGTTTCGGTCGGAACGCTGACCGCCTCGCTCGTCCATCCGCGGGAAGGTTTGAAGGCCGCCATCGTGCGCAGCGCGGCTGCCATCGTTCTCGTCCACAATCATCCGACCGGAGTGCCGACTCCGAGCGAGGAGGACGTGGCCGTTACGAAACGGTTCGTGGACGCGGGTAAACTTGTGGGTATTGAAGTGCTGGATCACGTGATCATCGGCGACGGGCGTTTCGAAAGCCTGCGCGAAAGCGGCTATCTGTAGCTCGCCGACGAGGAGGGGATGAGTTGCTCGAGTCTCTGCTCGGTTATTTTACGAATGACATATCGATCGATCTCGGAACGGCGAACACGCTGATCTACGTGAAGGGACGCGGCATCGTGCTGAACGAGCCGTCCGTCGCCGCGGTCGACAAGAACACCGGCAAGATCATCGCGGTCGGTCAGGAAGCGAAGAACATGCTCGGCCGCACGCCGGGCGAGATCGAAGCGATCCGGCCTCTCAAAGACGGCGTCATCGCCGACTTCGAGACGACGGAAGCGCTGCTGCGGGAGCTGATCGGGAAGGTCATGAAGCGCCGCTTTCTCGTGCGCCCTCGCATCATGGTCTGCGTGCCGTCCGGAATCACGGAGGTCGAGAAACGCGCCGTGCGCGACTCCGCGGCCGCAGCCGGCGGGCGCGAGGTCTATCTCGTCGCCGAACCGATCGCGGCGGCGATCGGGGTCGGGCTTCCGATCTCGAAGCCGGCGGGGAACATGGTCATCGACATCGGCGGCGGTACGACCGAGATCGCCGTCATCGCGCTGTCCGGAATCGTGAACGCCACTTCGATTCGCATCGGCGGCGACAAACTCGACGAAGCCATCATTCAATACGTAAAGCGTCAGTACAATCTGCTGATCGGGGAACAGACCGCGGAGCAGATCAAGATCCAGATCGGCAGCGCTTACGACGTGGGCGACGTGAAGCCGATGGAAGTCAAAGGGCGCGATCTCGTTGCGGGCGTTCCGAAAACGATCCGCATCAAAGCCGAGGAAGTGCGCGAGGCGCTCACGGAACCGATTTCGCAGGTCGTCGACGCGGTGAAACGCTCGCTCGAAACGACGCCTCCGGAACTCGCGGCCGACATCGTCGATCGCGGAATCGTGCTCACGGGAGGGGGCGCGCTCCTTCGCGGACTCGACGCTCTTCTCCGCGAGGAAACCAACCTTCCGATCAACATGGTGGAAGATCCCCTGACGGCCGTGGTGCTGGGAACGGGCAAGATCCTCGACGACCCCGAACAGTACGCGAAGGTACTCATGAAGTAGGCGGGGATGCGGCTTCGACCCTCCTATCACCCTCTGATTTACGCATTCGTGCTCGTCGTGCTGCTCGGCGGGCTCGTGCTGGCGCAGCGTTCGTCGTATGCGCCCGTGAGTCTGTTTGCCGATCGCGTGCTCGCCCCGGTGGAGCGCGGGATCGATTTCGTGCGGCGTTTCGCCGCGATCCAGAAGCAGAACGAAGAACTGCGCCTGCTCGCCACTCACTTCGCGATCGAGAACTTCTATCTCAAAGAGTACGGCTACGAGAATCAGCGGCTCCGTCGTCTGCTCCAGTTTCGTGAAGAGAACCGGTTCGAGCTTCTCCCGGTCCGCGTGATCGCGCGAACGGGGGGGAGAAGCGCCGAATCGTGGCGCGTCGACAAGGGGGAGCGCCAGCAGATTCGCCCCGGGCTGGCGGTCGTCACGTATCGCGGACTCGTGGGCGTGACCGACGAGGTGTACCCCGGTTCGTCGATCGTGCGCACTCTGCGAAACCAGGATGTCCGCGTTTCGGCCGTGGGACAGAGGAGCCGCGTCGTCGGCATACTGGCATGGCGTTACCCGGGAGGGTTCCGGCTGCTCGACGTCCCGTCGCACGCGGACCTGGCTGCCGGCGACCGCATCGTGAGTTCGGGGCTCGGCGGCGTCTTCCCGCCCGGGCTGCCGCTCGGGCACGTGCGGGAAGTGAAGCGCACGCGCGGCCAGGTGTTTCTCGACGTGGCGATCGAACCGGATGTCGACTTCTCGCTGCTCGAAGAGCTCTACGTCGTGGAGTCGGCCGACTTCGACTCGCTCGATGTTCTGGGCGCGCACGATCCGGTGGTCACGGGCGCTCCTGTCGACACGGCCGCAGGAGGCGCACCATGAAAGCCTGGATCGTGTTTCTCGCAACGCTTCTTGCCGCCCACTTTCTCGAGACTTCCCTGCTGCAGCGCGTTCTCCCCGCCTTCGTTCTCCTCGACTGCGTGCTGATCGTTCTCGCGTTCCACATGCTGCGCCGCGGGCGCGCCGACTTCGTTCTGGGCGCCGGTCTCTTCGGCGCGCTGCGACAGAGCGCGGGGGGAGAATCGCTGTTCACGGGCTTCCTCGGTTTCGCGGCGGTCGCCTGTCTTCTGCTGGAGGCGGGCCGTCGTCTCGTGGGCGAAAGCGCGATTACCGTTCTCGTTCTTCTGTTCGCCTCCGTACTC
>JABDJQ010000696.1 GCA_013002425.1 Gemmatimonadota bacterium | reverse complement strand
CCGCGGAGACGTTGAAAACTTCGGTCAAGACGCATCTGGACGTTCTCTGCCGCGTGGATGCCGACGAGTTGATTCGCACGCGGATGGAGAAATTCCTGGCGATGGGCGTTTTCCAGGACGACGCCTGATCGCCTGTAGCGTCCCCTCACGTCGACATCTGTTTCCCGGAGAGGACACGCTCTTCGACGATATCCGGAAACAGGTGCTCAAGTGGCTGCAAACGAACGAGTTGAACCCCTTCCGATTCCTCAGTTCGGTACAGATCTTGCACCTCTCACCTTTACGGGCAGCCGCAGTCGGATTCGTGCGCCCGGCATTTTCCATCCCCTCTTACTCCGACAGGGATCGAGTGACAGTTCATCATGCATGAATGGCGAAAGAACGTCCCGGCGGGCGGAAAGAGGCGTAATCCGCCCCTCCTGACATGGGCGGGAGTCGCGCTCTGCTGCCTCACGGTTTTCGCCGGCAACGCGACGGCCGCCGGCGAGGCCCCCGTGACGCTGATCTCCGAAGGCCCGGAGGGGCTCACGTTCCGCTATTCGATTCCGGCTCCTGCCGCGCGACCGCTCGCTGCCGACGATTCTGAAGGTGTCGAGTTCGCGCTCCCTGGGCATGTGGTTACCGGCGCGCCGGGCTCTCCCGCCGTGCCCACGTTCGGCCTGCTGCTCGGCATCCCGCCGGGCGCGCGCTATTCCGTGAGTGTCCGGGATGCCGTCGTGGAGACGGTACGGGACGCCGGCATCGGATTGATCCGTGAGCCGAATCTCACGGAGTTCGAGAACGATATCCCCGACCCTTCGCGAGCCGCCGACTCCTGGTATCGCGCCGGCCGCCCCGGAAACATGGCGGGCAGGCGTGTGTTCGATTTCGAGATTCGTCCCGTCCGCTATGATGCCGCGAGCGATGTTGCGGAGGTGCTGCGTGAAGCCACGTTCGAGGTCCGTTTCGAAGGCGGACGAACGGGCGGCGCGGCCTCCCGTAAGGTCGACGGACTCGTCGGTGATCGCCACGTCCTGAACGGCGCGAGCAGCGCCGCCTGGACGACCGGCCCTTCCGGAGAGCCGCGCACGAAGCGCCTTGCGGAAGACGGCTTTCACAAGTCCGGGAACTGGGTGCGAATGGAAATCCGGGAGCGCGGTATCTACCGGGTGACGTATCAGGATCTGCAGAACGCGGGCATCGTGAATCCGGGGACGGCGATCGGAGATCCGCGCACGGTCCGTGTTTACTCCGGCACGCTCGAAAGACTCCCCGAGTCGACGTTCGACGAGCGCCTCGACTGGATGAATCAGGTCGCGATTCGCGTCATCGGCGAGAGTGACGGCTCGTTCGACCCGGGCGACGTCATCGAGTTCCCCGGCAACGGCGTGGCCGGCTGGGCGGGCGAGTTCGATCCGCTTCTCGAGACCGACTCGGCATACTATCAGCATCAGGATCACCTCTTCGTGACGAGTGCCGCGTTCTGGCTCACGTGGGGCGGCGATTTCGAAGAGCCGGCTTTGCGCATGGGTGCGCGCGACGCAACGCCGGGAACCGGGGCGCTCGTTACCACGTCGCTCACCGCCGTTCACCACGAGACGAACACGTTCGCGGATCTGACGCGCTCCGGCACCGACCTCTATTTCTGGGACGAAATCACGAAATCGAGATTCGACAAGACATACCGGTTTCTGGACATGCCTCGCTACGACTCCACCGAGACGGCAGACATGCGAGTCCAGCTCATTCATCACGCGAACGAGCGCACGGGCGACAACGGCGGCAGCCAGGATGTGCGCTTCTCGCTGAACAATGAAGTCGTCGACTCGCTGCAATGGGTCAGCACGAGTATCGTCAACGGGCAGATCGTGCCGGGACTGTTCGAAGCGACGACTTCGTTCGGCATGGAAAGCTCGAACCGGGTGCGCCTCGAGGCACGCCGCCGCGCGGAGCTCTGGCTCAACTGGATCGAGTTCCGCTACACGCAGCGCCTCGTAATCGACGACGCGCTCGAGTTTCGCGCGCCGCCGGGCGACTGGACGTTCGTGCTTCAGGATCTTTCCGGCGATCCCGTTTCTCTCTACGACGTAACGGACCGAAACGCGGTGACGCAGCTGACGGGCGTCGCACAGGCGGCCGGTCTGGTCCGCGCATCCGACACGATCGATCGCCATCGCACGTACCTGGCCGTGGCGGAATCGGGCTACAGGTCGCCCGCCTCGCTCTCGACCGTCGTGATCGACGACCTCAGAAACCCGGCGTCGGGCGGAGACTATGTCGTGATCGTGGCGGATCGCTTCGCGGATGGAATCGGCAAGCTTCTCCAGCATCGCGCCCTTTCGTTTCAGGTAAAGACGGTTCGTTACTCGCAGGTCGTTCACCAGTTCGGCTGGGGGCTCAAGGATCCGGTCGCCGTCCGCGACTTTCTGCACTACGCGTTTCTGAACTGGCCGGAAGGGGAGAGGCCGCAGTTCGCGGTGATGATCGGGGATGCCACCAGTGACGTGCGCGAACTGCTGCCGAGTACGTTAAACGTGATGGACATTCCGACATTCCCGCGGATCGATCGGCGCGGACGTCAGGAGTTCACGTACCCGACCGACGATTTCTTTTCGTATCTCGTGGGGGACTCGACCGAGAACGACAGATTTCCGGACATCGCGATCGGGCGCATACCGGTCGGAAACACCACGGAACTCGGCATCGTGATCGACAAGATCGTGGATTACGAAACGAATCCGGAGTTCGGGGCGTGGCGCAATCGCGTCCTCTTCCTGGCCGACGACGAGCTCAAAGGCTCGACGACTGACGGCGATTGCGCGTTCACGACGTCGCACACGACCGATACCGAACGGAGCGCGGAATTGATCCCGCCGTCGTTCGACGTCTTGAAAAACTATCTGATGGAGTATCCGATCGGTTCGAACGGCGAAAAACCGCTCGCGCAGGCGGCGTACATCGAGCAGATTCAGCGCGGCTTCATCATCTCGAGTTACATCGGCCACGGCGGTTTCGACAAGATGGCCGACGAGAACCTTTTCTCCCTCACGCTGGCAACGCCCGAGCTGTTGCAGAACGGCCGGAGGCTTCATCTTTTCACGGCATGGTCGTGTTCGATCGGGAGTTTCGATCTGCAGACGCAGAGTTCCCTCGCGGAAAGGCTGCTCGTCATGAACGGCGCGGGGAGCATCGGGTCGTTCTCTTCGGGCGCGCCCGCCTTCGGCAACCTGAGCGTGGCTCTCAACCTCGTCTTCTTCGAGAAGCTGTTTCTCGATACCGGGGGGAGCGAAAGAGTGGGTACGGCGGCGCTGATCGCGAAGGCGGATCGGACGTCGAGCATTTCGAAGAAAATCAACGACGAGAAGTACAATCTGATCGGCGACCCGGCGCTTCGCCTGGCCGTACCGGAACTCCGGATCTCGTTCGATTCCGGAGACGATCTCACGTTTCAGCGCACCCGGCAGACGACGCTCACGGGGCGGGTGATCGACCAGCTGGGTGAACCCGCATCCTGGTTCGACGGCACGATGGACATCTTCGTGCGAGGCATGGCCGACACTTCGGGCTATCTCTACACCGACTCCATCTGCACGACTTTTCCTCAGGCCAAGCGGGCGCGCTACTTCCTGCAGGGCCCCACGTTCTTCCGCGGGACGATCTCCGTACGGAACGGCGAGTTCGCGGCGCCTTTCTTCGTGCCGCGCGACACCCGTGTCGGCGATCTCGGGCGCGTCGTGGCGTATTCGAAGGATCTCGACGTCGGGATCGACGCCTCCGGAGGACTCGATTCGATCGCGATCGAGCCGGAGCCCGCGAACGCGGAGTTCGAAGACACGCTCGGGCCCGCGACCACGATCCTGATCGACGGCGCGCCGATCCGAAACGGGATCTCGCTGACGAGGACCAGCGCGATCGAGATCACCCTCGAGGACGACAAGGGAATCAACCTGCAGCGAAACGACGATTTCTTCACGATCCAGGTCGGCTTCGACGGGGGGCGTGCGATCGATGTTACGGAGCTGTTCGAGTATGAGCTCGATTCGTTCCGGAAGGGCTCGTTACAGCTTCGGATTGCGGACCTGTCCGGTGTCACGCTGCAGGAAGGTCCCCATGATTTTTCGTTTCGTGTTGCCGATAATCTGAACAATCGTACGGTGCTGGACTACACGATCAATCTGGTGACGGAAGGTTCGGATCTCGCGTTTCAACGTGATGTTCTGAACTATCCGAACCCGTTCAATCCGGACGAAGAAGAAACCGAGTTTTTTGTCGACCTGACGCGCAGCGCATCCGTGACGATCGAGATCTTCACGCTCACGGGAAGGCGTATTCGTACCTTTCCGCTCTGCGAGGCGTCGGGCCCGACACGTTTGATCGACTGCCGGTGGGACGGCCGCGACACTGACGGTGATGTCGTGGCCAACGGCACGTATCTGGTGCGGGCAACGGCGTTGTCCGACGACGGGGAAACGGAAATCGAATCGATCGGAAAGGTCGTCGTCCTGAGGGGCGTGGAATAGCCTATCCGATGAAACCGTCTCTGTGTAGAATAGCTGAGCCGTTTGTGCTTTGAATTCGTGGAAAGGGGTTTATCAAAGATCATGTTGAAGAAAGCAATCGGGGCCGCGTGCCTTTGCGTGCTCGGAATGGCGGCGGCCGCGGAGGCGGTATCCGAGGGCGCTCCCGCTTCGATTGCCCCGCTGCTCACTCCGAACGCCCGCGCTGCGGGTATGGGTCAATCGTTCGTGGCGATCGCCGATGACGCGACCGCTTCGTTCTGGAACCCGGGTGGGCTGGCGTGGCAGACGAAACCGGATATCGCGCTCATGTACTCGAAACTGGCGGAAGGACTCGCCGACGACATTTCCTACAACTACCTCGCCTATTCGAAGCCGATGTGGGGCGGCGGAGTCGGCGTGAGCGTTCTCTTCCTGAATCTCGGAGAGAGCCAGATCATCAGCGAAACGGGCGAGCAGCTCGGGAACTTCAACTCGTTCGACTTCATCCCGATGGTGTCTTACGGCGCGGAGCTCACCCCGAACATCGCGTACGGCGCTTCGTTCAAGTTCATCTACTCCTCGCTTTCCCCCCAGGTGCAGGAGCTGAAGATCGATGATGGCACCGGCGTTTCGGTCGGCGGCGATCTGTCGCTTCTGTATCGCAATCCGGACTGGAATTTCAACGCCGGCGTACTCGTACAGAACCTCGGTCTCGATATCGTATACAACGATCAGAATCAGGCGGAGCCGCTCCCGCGCAACGTGAAAGCGGGTGTCGCCTGGTACGCGTTCGACAGCATCCTGCATCATCTTCTCGTGACCACCGAAATCACGAAGAGCCTCGTGTTCCTCGACGGCGACGCGATCAACAAGTTCGGCGCCGAATACGAATACTATGAAATGGCCGCCGTGCGCGCGGGATGGATTCACGACGTCGAAGGAAACATCAAGGATTATACGGTCGGACTCGGAGTGAAAATCCGCACGCTGAACGCGCGCTTCGATTACGCTTCCGTGCCGCAGGCCGAGAACCTGCCCCGGGTGAACCGCTTCTCGCTCGGATTCACCTACTAGGAGGTTTTCGGACTCGATCATGACGAGGGGAAAACGAAACAGCGCGATCGCGCCGGTGCTCGCCGCTCTGCTCTGGATGGTCTCTGCCGTCCCCGCCGAGTGCGCGACCTACGACGATCTTCTCCCCCTCGCGCGCCATCAGACAGCGCCCGGCGCGAAACAGGCGGCCTCTCACGATCACGCGGCGGATCAGGACGGGCGGAAGCCGTTTCCGTGCGTTCTCGGCTCCGGCGGCGTTCCCGAACCTTCGCGCGGAGTGCGCACCGGCCTCGACTACCTCCGGAAGGGAGGCAGGGAAGCCGCGCGGAAATCCGCAGCGGACATCGATACCGTGCGCGTGGCCTGCTTTCGGATCGACTGGGAGGAAGACTCCGCCGGCGATCTGACGACCGCTGAAGGAGGGCGCTTTCTCACAGAACCGGACTCCGCCTGGCCGTATCTGATCGACGCCCCGCCGCACGACTCCACTTACTTCAACACACATATGTCCGTCCTTCGGGAGTACATCCGGCGACAGTCTTACGGGCGCCAGCACGTAGAGTGGGAGATCTTTCCGAAGAGTGAGAACGGCACGTACCGGCTCGGCGATACGCAGGACTATCTTCCGGAAGGCGACTCGGACGACTGGGACCTGATCGAGCGCTCCGACCTGCTCGTCAAGTTTTGCACCGACGCCATCCTGCTCGTCGACTCCGTGGACGCGGCCGTGGATTTCTCCGAGTATGACGGGTACATCGTGTTTCACGCCGGCCCCGATCTGCAGACCGATATCAATCAGGATTCCCCGGGAGACATCCCGAGCTTTTTTCTGTCGCTCGGTGATTCGGACATCGTGCACGTCGATGTCGAGGAGGATTCGTTCCCGATCACCACGGTCACTTGTCTGCCCGAATACGACAGCCAGGACGGTTTCATCTTCGGATTGAACGGCGTTCTCGCTCACGAATTCGGCCATCAGCTCGGACTGCCCGATCTTTACAGCACGTCGAACTTCTTCCCCGCGGTCGGGCAGTGGGACCTCATGGACAGCGGGGGGCTCGTTTCGATCGGCTCGGCGGGGGGATTTCTTACGGGCATCATTCCCGCGTCGTTTTCGGCCTGGTGCAAGTTCTATCTCGGGTGGATCGACCCGATCGTAATCGATGAGCCCGGAGCAGTCACGCTTACGGCGGCGACGTTCGGCGAAGCCGATACGACAGCACGATTCGCGATGGTCCCGCTGAACGAATCGGAGTACTACCTCGTAGAGAACCGCATCGGCCTGGCGGGCGAGGACGACTTCGCCGCCCGCATCGACACGCTGAACAACGTCGTGCTCGGGCCCGTGACGAACGACGAGGAACGAACGCCGACGGGCGATTACGACTTCCCGCTCCCGGGCTGGGGCACACTCGTCTGGCACGTCAACGAACGGATTCTTTCTCCGATCAACATCTTCTTCAATGTGGTCAATACCGTTTACAACAACAAAGGTCTCGAACTCGAAGAAGCCGACGGAATCCGCGAGATCGGCAATCCCTTCTCCGCGTACTGGGACGGGAGCCCGAACGATCCGTGGCGGGACGATACGGCGGAGGAGTTCGGACCGCGCACGGCGCCGAATACGAACACGACGGACGGGGGCGTGACGGGCGTTTCCATCACGGGCTTTCCCGCGGTCGATACGGTGGTCACGATTCAGTTCGACGTACGGTCGCCGCTCCCCGGGTTCCCCGTTCCGATGACGGCCGACTCGATCGTCATCGAACCGGCCGGGCTTCATGTTTTTGCCGATCGCGCGGCGGCCTTCTGGATTTCGATCGATACCGCAGGCGCGCTCTACGCGGGCGCCACGACGTACACGCCGGGAGAAGACGGTCCGGCGATCACGCGCGACTCGCTCCCGGGGCTTCCGACGACGTTCTCCGTTGCGGGTAGTTTCCGCGGGGATCGGGGCGAAGAAGCGGTGACCTTCGTTCAGGGCCGGGGATATCTGCTCGAAGCCGGCGGCGCCCTGCTGGAACTCGAAGGCGGCGTGTTCGATACGCTGCTCGCGGATCCGATGGCGCTCACGTTCGACGCGGCTATGGACGATCGAATCGTCACGCTCGGACCGGACTCGTCGCGCACGTTCGCGGTAAGCGGCGATTCTCTGATCGTGACGGACCGCACGAATCTGCCCGGGCGGCCGCGTTCGAACCTCGCGGCGATCGAGAAGGCGGGGCGCTCCGAGTTCGCCTATGTCGGCACGGGCGGCTTGCTTCATGTGCGAAATTTATTGACGGACGGTCCCGCCTGGGAATCGACGGCGGCTCTCGATGACACGACGCGGGCCTGGTTGCTCTCGGGGAACATCGATCGCGCTGATTCCGACGAGTGGATCGTGGTATTCGAATCGGGGAAGGTTGCGGTGCTGGGCATGGACGGCACGATGCACGCCGGCTGGCCCGTCTCGCTCGGGGTTGCCGTCACCGGGGAACCGCTCTTTACCGACAGGAACGGCGATGGAATGCCGGAACTCGCGATTCCGACCGAGGAGAGACTGCACATACTCACCGGGTACGGCTTCCCGCAGCGCGAAACGCCGCTCCGAATTCCCGAAGTACTGCGAACGGAAGAGTTCCTCGTGAACCATGCCGTGGCGATCGACTTCGGAGGCGGCGCGGAACCGATCGCGACGGACGAGGTCGGGCGCCTGTACCGATGGACCGACAAGGACGAACTGGTCGATTCGTGGCCCCGCTCCTCCGGCGCGTGGAATTCGCTGCTGCAGGCGGCGCCCGGTTTCGGAGATGATTCGTATCATATATATACTCTTGCGCGCGACGGTCACATGTACTCGTTCCCGCTCGACACGGGCGCCGGAGCGACGGTGCTCTGGCCGGCCTCGGGCGGAGGCCCCGGCCGACGTTTCCTGCTCGACGAGACGCTTCTCGGATCGATCGCGGAGCCGGATCCGGGTGCGCCCCTCGACCTTACGCGTGCGTATTGCTATCCGAATCCGCTCCGCGCCGAGAACGCGAAAGTCAGATTCACGCTCACGGATGACGCCGATGTGGGGGTTCAGGTCGTCGATCTGGCCGGCCAGGAGATGCACGCGCAGCTCGTTCCCGGACGTTTCGGCGAGAACGAGATCGTGCTGGACACGGGGAGCTGGGCTTCCGGGGTGTATGTCGTGAGACTGGAAGCGGGAGATCGGGTAGAATTCGTAAAGCTCGCGATCGCGCGGTAGAAAAGGGAGAAGGTTCGGTTTGAGTCGATTGCGACACATGATGATCATGCTGGCCTTGGTTGCGGTCACCGGGACGACGGCCTACGGCATCGGTCCGCTCGAAAGCGCTCTGCGGTCCGAGATCCGCATGCTTCCGGCGCCGGATGACGCGTCGGGGAGCGGGCAGGAGCGCATGATGTCGACTCCCAGCCCCCGGAACGCGTTTCTGATGAGCCTCGCGATTCCGGGGCTCGGTCAGTTCTATGCGTCCGGCTGGGATCCGGTATCTCTGACCAGTGCGCGCGGGGTCGGCTATCTCGCGTTCGAGGCCGTGGGCTGGATGCAATACGACGACAACCGCGACAAGGGATGGGACAAGCAGGTGGAGTATCGCGCCTACGCGGATGCGAACTGGCACTGGAAGGAGAATCCGTGCCTCGTTCCGACCACGTTCCGCGATTCGCTCCCCGAACCCGATCTGCAGACCGAGGCGGATTTTCTCGAATTTTACGAAGACATTCACAAGCTGCCGAAATGGATCTGCGGCTGGGACGACTATCCGACGGACGTGTTCATCTCGGAAGCCGGCGTCGAGGAGACGCCGATGCGCGCGTTTTATTCCGAGCTCCGGAGAGAGCAGAACGATCTGCTTACGAAATCGAGGCGGTGGAAGACGGCGATCATTTTCAATCACATCGTGAGCGCGTTCGACGCGTACTTCACGGCGCGCACGCAGGGGAACGGCGAGGGGTTCGGACTGCGGCTGGAAGATCCGACGAACGGAGTGGGAGGGGCTTTTGCTTTCGCGTATCAATTCTAGCTTCGTTCGACTGATTACGGCGCTCGCCATTGTCTCGGCCGTGTTCGCGGCGAGTACGACGGCCGCGGCCACGCCGATCGAACTCGCGATGCGGGCCGAACTCGAGGATCTGCGTCTGGAAGCGCCCGACGACGGCGGGGCGGGCGCGGAGACCGGCGCACGAAACGTGACGCGTTCGAAGGCGTTCCTGCGCTCACTCCTCGTTCCCGGCTGGGGACAGCACTACGCGGGAAACAAGAAGCGAAGCAAGCTGTTTCTCGGGGTCGAAGCCGCGATCTGGACGAGTTTCATCGTGTTCAAGGCTCGTGAAACTCTGCGCACCGACGAGTTCGAGGAATTCGCCGGCGCGTATGCGGGCGTGGACCCGGCGGGCAAGGACGAGGAGTACTATCGGATTTTGACGATCTTCAATTCGAGTGACGAATACAACACCTCTGTTCGTGCGGACGCGCGGGCCATTTACGGCACGGCGGCTTCCGAGGCGAAGACGCGCTACATTGCCGAGAATTCGTACGCGGGAGACCGCGAATACCGATGGAAATCGAACGATCGTCGGCTCGACTATCGCATCATACGGAACGACGCGAGAGATTCGGGGCAGCGCGCGGACTTCTCGCTCGTCGCGGCCGTGTTGAATCATGCGATCAGCGCCGTCGAAGCGGCGAGGAGCACGGGCCGGATGCGGACGCTCCAGAATGCGGTCGGTCACATCGAAGTCATTCCGCCGGCCGCACACGAAGCGCCACGGCTTCGCTTTGCGTGGCGCACGAGTTTCTGAGCCACCCCCGAAAGAGGTTCCCTTTGCGAACCGCACTCCGGCAAACCGCCTTTCTCTTTCTGACCGCGGGCGCCCTGTCCGCACAATCCATCGAGCTGTATCCGGTATGGATCGCGACGATCGGGCCGCAGTGGACCGAGGGCGCCGATCCGCTCCGTTCTCCGCGCGGGATCGGCGTGTCGCTCGACGGGCGTGTTTTCGTAGCCGATCTCGGGAACGATCGCGTGGTCTCGTTCGACTCGCTTGGCGCCGGAGGGCGCACGATCGGTTACGCCGGCGCCGGAGAGGGGCGCTTCGTCGATCCGGCCGACGTGGCCACGGAGGGTCGCCATCTCTACGTGCTCGACGAAGGGAACGAGCGCGTTCAGATTTTCAATCGCCACGACGTGTTTTCGGAAGTGCTTCTTGCGCGCGAATCGGGAACGATCGGCATCCCTTCGCGGCTGGCGGTCGATCTCTTCGGACGTCTGTACGTGAGCGACGTCGAAGAAGACGTGGTGCGCGTCTACCGTTCGTACACGGGCGAGGAGGAACTCAGAATCGGGGGCTACGGGAGCGAAGACGGCCTCTTCGTGTCGCCAGGCGAAATCACGGTCGACCGCGACCGGAACATCTACGTATGCGATCGCGGGAACGCGCGCGTGCAGAAGTTCGATCCGCTCGGGGGATGGCTCATGACGACGAGCGCCGACGGTTCCGGGGCTCTGCAGGACCCGTCCGCGATCGCTGTCGACCGCGGCGGAAGAATCTACGTGGCCGACTCCCGCGAGGGACGGATCGTCCTCTTCGAGCGGGACGGATCGTATCGCGGCGAGATACGCGCGGGTCCGGACGGCAGGCCCCTCTCGGATCCGCAGGGCCTCGCCTTCGGCCCGACGGGAATCGTGTACCTCGTCGAATCCGGAAAAGACCGCATCGTCCTGTTCCGCCCGCCACCCGATCTCGATGTCCGCTAGAACACTTCTCGCGATGGTCGCCCTTCTTGCGGCGGGATCCCCCGGCCCCGTGGTCGCGGAAACCGACGGTCCGTCACCGCGCGTCTATCGCCTCGGCCGCGGCGCCGTGCAGATCGCGGGCGAGGATCGTACGGGTCCCTACACGCTTCCCCACAGGCTCCTTTACGAAGACTCCGAAGAAGTCGTGTTCGGCGGCACCCTGCTCGTGCGCGAAACCGACTACTGGCTTCGCAATGACGCCGGCACGATCACGTTTCGCGAAACGATCACGCCCCGGGAC
>JABDJQ010000597.1 GCA_013002425.1 Gemmatimonadota bacterium | reverse complement strand
CACAAGATCAGCAGCCCGTCGAAGAAGAACCAGCCCGCGATCTGCGACCAGGTACGAAGCGCGCCGAGAAATCGATCCATATCGCACCATCCGATTCGAACCGGTGAACGGGAGCGCCCCCGCCTCGCGTGAGACGGGGGCGCGGAGGCATGAAAAGGGCCAAGTGGCTACAAGTCCCTCTTCACTCGGATGAGCCCGGGCCGCATCGCGTCCGAAGGGCCGGAATCTCATCACGTATCCTGTGAGCGCGCCTCTCGGGGGGAGCCGGGACTCCCCGGTCGACCGGGCGCCGCCACGTTTTGCTGTATTCCACGAGATTCAGGCGCTGCGATGCACGACCGGCCGAAGCCGAAGACCCACAAGTCTTTTCGTATCAATCGTTTGCCGAGTTTGCGCCAGTTGTCGATGTACGTCCCCCGCCGCATGGAGCGGACCGGGGGTGGGATCGAAGGGGCTCGAATCTCTGTCGAAAATGGTACACGGGAAGGACGCCTCCGTCACCCCCCATTCTGGCGAAACTTGACACATTTTTAGCCCGGCCCTACATTCTCTAAGGGAATCACCCGGTACGAAGCCCTCAACCTAAGCCTTTTAATAAAGGAGACTTACATGGCTCACGAACTTCCCTCTCTTCCGTACGCGCACGACGCGCTCGAGCCGCACGTGGACAAGAAAACGATGGAAATCCATCACGGGAAACACCACAACGCGTATGTGACGAATCTGAACGCGGCGCTCGAGGGTCACGCCGATCTGCAGGCAAAGAACATCGATGAACTGATCACGTCCCTCGACTACGTGCCGAACGAGATCCGCGGCGCCGTTCGGAACAACGGGGGCGGCCACTGGAATCACTCTCTCTTCTGGACCGTCATGAGTCCGAAGGGCGGCGGCGATCCGACCGGCAAGATCGGTGATGCGATCGGCAAAAAGTTCGGTTCGTTCGGCGCGTTCCAGGAACAATTCCAGAAAGCCGGCATGACGCGATTCGGCAGCGGCTGGGCGTGGCTCTCGGTCGACGCGAAGAAGGAACTCATCGTTTCGTCGACGCCGAACCAGGACAACCCGCTCATGGACGGGATGATTCCGATCCTCGGACTCGATGTCTGGGAACACGCGTACTACCTGCACTATCAGAACCGGCGCCCGGACTACATCGCCGCATGGTGGAACGTCGTCAACTGGGACGAAGTGAACCGCCGATTCGAAGCCGCCACCAGCTAGAGCGGCCCCGGAACACGAATGAGCGGAGGCGGATTTCTTCGCCTCCACGAGGCCGGCTCCCCTCACCCCTCGCCCTGGCTTACGGCCGGCGGCGCTACGGGCTGCGGGGACCGGCCTTTTTTTCTTCTCTCTTCCTCCCCCTCCATTCCCCCTCTTCTCCTTCTCCCTTCTCCTTCTCCCTTCCTCCTTCCTCACGCCCCCACGCTCCGGTTCCGGCAACGGCGGCGACGCAACAGAAGATCAGATGAGAGTCGAGACCAGACGAGCAGAGCCGAGACGAGACGAGTAGAGACGAGGCGGGTGGCGCGCCGGACGGGGCGCCCCGCACCGAGCCTGCCGAGGTGTGGGGCTGTCCCGGCGCGACAGGACCCGCCTCCTTCTCCCCTCTTCTCTTTCTCTTCTCTTCTCTTCTCTTCTCTTCTCTTCTCTTCTCCCCCCGCCGCTTGCACGAAACCGGGCTCATCCCCTAGCCTGTTACCCATGCCGAATCCCCGTGTATCCTCCGGCGGCGGTCTTGCCGCGCTCTGGTACGTGCTCAGGAAGAGCCGCGACGCCGGGGGACTGCTCAAGATGTACCGGCGCCTCTCCTCGCGTAACACGTGCAAGACTTGCGCGTTCGGAATGGGCGGCCAGGCGGGCGGCATGGTGAACGAGGCGGGCCACTTCCCCGAGGTCTGCAAGAAGTCGGTCCAGGCGCAGGCCGGCGACATGCACGGCGCGATCTCCGAATCCTTTTTTCGCGAACGGCCGATTGCGGCGCTCGAGAACCTGACGTCGGGGGAGGCGGAAGCCCTCGGCCGGCTTGCTTTTCCAGTGGTGGCGGAACCGGGGGATACCCACTTTCGCCGCACTTCGTGGGAGGACGCGGACGCGCGGATCGCAAGCGCGCTGCGAGCCACGACACCCGACCGGGCCTTCTTCTACGCGTCCGGTCGCTCGAGCAACGAGGCGGCCTTTCTGCTGCAGCTCGTCGCCCGCGCATACGGCACCGCGAACGTGCACAACTGCTCCTATTATTGCCACTCGGCGTCGGGCGTCGCGCTGAACCGTGTCTACGGGTCGGGAACGGCTTCGGTCGTGCTCGACGATCTCGACAAGACCGATCTCGTGTTCCTTGCAGGCGCAAACCCGGCGAGCAACCATCCGCGCCTCATGACGAAACTCGTCCAGCTCCGACGGCGCGGCGGGCGCGTCATCGTGGTCAATCCGCTGCGCGAACTCGGCCTCGAGCGGTTTCGCGTGCCGTCCGACTGGCGCAGCATGCTGTTCGGCAGCACGATGAACGATCTCTATCTGCAGCCGCATGTAGGAACGGACATCGCGCTCTTCAAAGCCATCCTGGTCAAGGTGCGGGAGATGGGCGGCGCGCGGCAAACGTACATCGACGAACACACGACGAACTGGGAGAGGGTATCGCGCGATCTCGACGCCGCGTCGTTCGACGACCTGGCAGCGACCTGCGGCGTTCCCGCGAGCGCTATCGAAAGCGCCGCGCGCATGATCTGCGACGCCGGCAACGGAATCTGTCTCTGGGCAATGGGGCTTACGCATCACGAACACGGCGTCGACAACATCCTCGCGCTCACGAACATCGCGCTGGCGCGCGGCTGGCTCGGCCGCCCGGGCGCCGGTCTCATGCCGATCCGGGGCCATTCGAACGTGCAGGGTGTCGGTTCGGTCGGCGTTTCTCCGCAACTTAAAGAAGCATTCGCCGATAAGTTGGAGCGCCTCTTTTCGATTCGCGTTCCGCGCGAAGGCGGGCAGGACACGTTCGCTTCGATGCAGGCGGCGCACGCGGGCGAGATCGACGCGGCGGTGCTCATGGGCGGCAATCTGTGGGGATCGAACCCGAACCTGACATGGGCGGGCGAGTCGATGCGGCGCATCGGCACGACGTACTCGATGACGACGAAACTGAACCCGGGCCATTTTCACGGACGCGGGAAAGAAGCGATCATCGTGCCGGTTCTCGCGCGCGACGAAGAATCGGAGAAGACGACGCAGGAGTCGATGTTCAACTTCGTACGCCTCTCGGACGGCGGCGCTCCGGCGCTCGACGGCGAGTTCCGATCCGAGGTCGCGATCATCGCCACGCTCGCGGAGTCCATCCTCGAATCGGGCGACGGGTACGACTGGGGCTCGCTCCGCTCGCACGCGAAGCTGCGCGTGGCGATGGCGGCCTCCGTACCGGGCTACGAACGGATCGGGGGAATCGAAAAGAGCGGCGAGTTCCAGATTCCGGGGCGCACGTATCACGACATGAGGTTCTCGACGCCGGACGGTAAAGCGCACTTTCACGCGACGCCGCTCCCCGCATTCGGGCCGAAGAAGGATGAGTTCCGGCTCATGACGCTGCGCTCGGAAGGGCAGTTCAACACGGTCGTATATGATGAAGAGGACCTTTATCGCGGCACGACGCGCCGTGATGTCGTGATGATGGCGGCCGAAGACGCGCAGTCGCTTTCGATTCGGGAAGACGATCGCGTGAGCGTCGTGACGGAGGTCGGGCGCATGCAGGTCCGCGCCGCCATCGTACCGATCGCGCCGGGCAATCTCGCGATGTATTATCCGGAAGCGAACGCGATCGTACCTGCCAGGCTCGACGAGGCGTCACGAACGCCCGCGTTCAAATCCGTAATCGCGCGGCTCGAAACGCAGACGAAGCGGAACGAAACGACGGCACGCACGTGATGCGCGCCAAACACATTTCAGCATTAAAGTAACTTCGGAAAACGAAAGGACGTTTCGTGCAAAAAGGCGACGGGAAACGGTTTCTTTTCGCAGCGGCACTGGCATTTGCATTGACGGGTTGCGCGACGGCGCCGGTAATCACCGCGCTCTCACCGGCCGATGCGGAGGCGGAGATTCCGCTGCTCGAAGAGTCGATTGCAAGAGATGAGAATGATGTCGACGCGAACTATCGTCTCGGACTCGCGCTTCACGCTCTCGGGCGTGATGACGAGGCGATTCCACGGCTTCGAAAAGCGTGCAACCTCGATCCCGGCCGGGTCGAGGCGGCTTTCGTGCTGGGCGGGATCTACGAGTCGCGCGGCGATCTGGCCGCGGCGGAAGCCGTGCTTCTTCAGGCGGAACCGGACGGGCGCGAGAACGAGCAGCTCGTGCAGGCAACGCTGGAAGAAGTCTCGCGAAAGCGCGACGGCGAGAACATACGCAAGATCCTCGCGGGCGAGAGCCAGATCCAGACGAGCCGGATTCCCGAGAACTCGCTGGCCGTTTATGAATTCCGGCCCGGTCCGAGCGCGTGGGAGCTCGACAAGATGGGCAAGGCGCTGAGCGCGGTCCTTCTTACGGATCTCTCGCGGCTCTCGGAGCTCACGCTCGTCGAACGACGAAAGCTCGCCACATTGCAGCAGGAGATGTCGCAGTTCGGGATCGGGAGCGCGCGTATCGATCGCTCGAGCGGGGATCCCGCGCGCCGCTCGATGCCCGACCTCGCCCCGGTGAACCAGTTGAAAGGGGTGCAGGAGCGTCTCCAGTACCTGGCCGACGACGACGGAAACACGTACTATACGGGCCCTCTCGACGGGGCGCGTTCCGAAGAGACGCTGGCCGCCATTCGCGCGTTCCAGCGCGATCGCGGACTCGGCGTCGACGGAATCCCGGGGCCGAATACGCAACGAAACCTGGAGCTCGCGATGCGGGACTGGCTCGCGGCGCAATCGGTTTCGGGAATCCCGCCGACGAACGGCGGCGCGGCGGCCGACCCGGGAGAAGCGCGGGTGGGGATGCTGCTCGGCGCGCGCAAGTTGATCAGCGGCCGCTACGAAACGCCGAACGAGAC
>JABDJQ010000590.1 GCA_013002425.1 Gemmatimonadota bacterium | reverse complement strand
GGTTCGATCGCCGAACTCGTCGAGCGGGGCGTCACTCTCAACCTCGAGATGTCCGAGTATCATTTTACGAAGCTGGCGGATATCAAGATGGACGTGCAGGCGCTTGCTGCCGAAGACGCCCGCATGCGTGCCGCGCGCATCGCCGAGGCGTCACACTCGAAGCTCGGCCCGATCCGGCGCGCGCGCATGGGCGTGCTGCAGATCACGCCCATGCTCGGAAACGAGATTTCGAGCTACGGCATGAACGATCTCTCGTCGATCGAGAAAGAGATACGGGCGGTCGCGCACGCGTCGTATTCGATCGAGTAGCCGAACCGGCCACGATCAGGACCGCCGAGGCAGCGGCGATCCCGAGCAGCAGCATCCAGGTCGGGCCCCCGGCTTCTTTCGGCCCTGAGAAACGCTGGTACATGTTCGCATCACCGGGCAGTTCCGGCTCCCCTCTACGGGAAAATGCCTCGCTCTTTGTAAGCAGTCCCGAGCCGCGACAGAGCGACGGCGTAAGCTGCCATGCGCCAGTCCAACCTCGCCTCCCCCCCCGGCTCCCAGGGCCTGCGGGAGGCTCTGTGCGCCACACGGCGGTACGCGGCGACGATCCTCTTCTGCAGTTTCTCGTTGACCTCGTCCTCCTCCCAGTATTCACCACGCTTGTTCTGCAGCCACTCGAAATAGCTGACGATCACGCCCCCGGAATTGCACAGGATATCCGGGATGAGATGAATGCCTCGACGCTGGAGGACCGCGTCGCCGTCCGGATCGGTCGGTCCATTCGCCCCCTCGGCGACGAGCTTGACCTGGAGTAAGGGCGCGGTCTCGGCCGTGATCTGGCTTTCCATCGCTGCGGGGATGAAGATGTCGGCTTTCGTTCGTAGAAACGATTCATGGCCGATCTCTTCCGCACCGGGGAACCCGAGGATCGACCCCTTACGGGATACATGTTCGTGGAGGTCGTCCGGGTCGATCCCGTGAGAGCTTCGAATCGCTCCAAACATGTCCTCTACAGCCAGAAGCCTGGCACCGCGCTTTTTCATGAGCCGGGCCGCCCACGAGCCGACGTTCCCGAACCCCTGAATGAAACAGGTCGCGTCCTCGAGAGGGAGGCCGTTGTTCAGGGCCCACTCTTCGATGGTGAAAACGACTCCTCTCCCAGTGGCGCTTTCCCGTCCGAGGCTCCCTCCGGTCTCCACTGGTTTCCCGGTCACCACATGCGTAGAGGCCTGACGCTCGGGGGAAGGCATGAGCGACAAATACGTATCGAGAATCCAGGCCATGATCCGTGCGTTCGTATTCACGTCGGGTGCGGGAATGTCGTACTCGGGCCCGATGTTACTTCCGAGGGCGAACGTGAAGCGTCTCGTGATGCGCTCCAACTCGTTCTCCGAGTACTTCGCAGGATCGATCTTGATCCCCCCCTTGGCCCCCCCGAACGGAACGCCGACAAGGGAAGTCTTCCATGTCATCCAGCTCGCGAGGGCGCGCACCTCATCGATGTCAACCGACGGGTGAAAGCGCACCCCCCCCTTGAAGGGACCGAGTGCATTGTTGTGTTGCACCCGATAGCCCGTGAAGATCTCCACTCGGCCATCGTCCATTTTCACAGGGAAGTGCACTCCGATTTCGTTCATCGTACTTCCGAGAATTGCTCGGATTCCTGGGTCCATCTCCAGGTAGTTCGCCGCCCGGCCAAACTGTCTCTGCACGACGGAGTAGAGCCCCGCTTTTGCTTTGACCGGGCTCGCCCGCTTCACCGGAACATCCTGTCGAGCGCCCGCACTCGTTCGAGACCTGTGCATACTCATGATTGTCTCCCCGCGCCATGCCGGCGCCTTGCTACTCGAACTCTTCGCAAAACCAGACTCCCGACTCCGGCCGGGGAAAGGTGCAGGTCTCCTGATGATCGCAAGTGCGACAGAGGCCCCTCGGCATGACGGCCGCTTCCGCCGCAACGAACTCGGCAACCTCGACTGTGGCCGCCGACTGCCTGACGACATGGACCGGCGGCTTCTTCTCCCCTTCGAACTCGTCGCAGAACATGATCGGTCGGTCGAACTCCCGCGGGAAGGTGCATACGGCAGCCTGTGTGCAGGTCGAACAGAGCCCGCTCCGCACTTCTGCCTTCGGTTCCAGAATCGAAACCTCTTCCCCTTCGTTGATCCGACGTGCCTCTGATGACATCGACATGGCTTCCTTCTCCTTTGGTTTGCGGGGGATGATCCCTCGCCTCGTCTCAGCGTCTGATACTCACTAACTAGAGCATGGGGTGTGCCTGTTCGCTTCGGCACTCGAAGAAAGCGCCCGAAAGGAGACTCCCGGAAGATAGAAGTCGTATAACGGCATTCAAATCAACGGCTTGTAACATGCGAAGGAAGACTGATCCCGCAGGATTTCGAAAGGGAGATTCGGAGTAAGTCGTCTGGCGCTCTGGTGCAACCGGGGCAGAAAGTACCGGCGGGGAAATTCTCCCCGCCTATGGCCCTTTGGGGCCCGCCTCTTCCCGACCCTTTAACTTCTCCCGCAGCGTTTTTCGGTCGATCCCCAGGATCTCGGCCGCGCGAGTTTTGTTTCCGCCCGCACCGGCAAGCACGTTGCGAATGTGCTCGGCCTCGACCGCAGCCAGCGTTCGATCGAGCCCTGTGCCATGCGGAGCGGAGAACCTCATGAAAGAAGGAAGGTCGGTGATCTCGATTCGGTCCGACTCGGTCATGACGATCAGGCGCTGAATCGTGTTCTCGAGTTCCCGAATGTTTCCCTGCCATCGGTAGTCCTTCATGCACCGCAGGACTTCGTCCGAGAAATGGGGGAGGGATCGGCCGTGCTCCCTCGCAAACTTGCGGGCAAAGTACTGTACCAGCACCAGTACGTCATCCCCTCGATCTCGCAGGGGGGGGACATCGATCGTTATGACATTGATACGGAAAAAGAGGTCCTCCCGGAAGAGACGCTTTTCGACGAGATGATGGAGATTCTTGTTCGTCGCCGCCACGATTCGTACATCGATCTTCTGCGGCCGGGATGATCCCACCATGAGAACTTCCTTCTCTTGAAGAACGCGCAGCAACTTGACTTGCATCGCGGCACTCAGCTCGCTGACTTCGTCGAGAAAGAGAGTGCCCCCGTCGGCCGTCTGAAAGAAGCCGGCCCGCGAAGTCGTGGCCCCCGTAAACGCCCCTTTCATATGTCCGAACAACTCGCTTTCGAGCAGGCCCTCCGGTATCCCCCCGCAGTTGATCGGTACGAACGGAGCCTGAGCCCTCGGCCCGTCGTAGTGAATCGCTCTTGCGAGGAGCTCCTTTCCGGTCCCGCTCTCTCCCGTAATCAGAACTGTTGCCGAAGTCTTTGCCGCTTTCGCGACTTCCCGCAGCACATCACGGATAGCCGAAGACTCCCCGACAATACTGCCGGAGCGCGGGGCGGGTTGTGTGTTCTGGTCGACCAACCTTCGAGTCCTCAGCTTATCGAGAGCCTCCCGAACCGCCGAGAGCAGCTCCTGGTCGGTGAACGGCTTGGATAGATAGGCATGAGCTCCGCCTTTCACGGCTTCAACGGCACTCCCGACCGATGGGTATCCCGTCATCATCACGACCTCTGTGTCCTTGAGGTTCTCTCGAACGTGCCGGACCAGGTCGAGACCGCTGACCTTCGGCATCTTGAGATCGGTGATGACGAGATCGATCGAGGTCGACGTCAGGAACTCGATCGCGTCCGCAACGCTCGAAGCCAGATACACGGTGTACCTCTCCGCCTGCAAGTTGCGCTGCACGAGCTCCAGTGTTTCCGGCGAGTCGTCGACGACTAGAATTCGTCCCTGTCTCGGCGACTCATTCATCTTCAACCTCCCCGACTCCGCTTCGCGGGAATCGAACTTCGAACGTCGATCCGGAACCAGGGCTGCTTTTCACGTGGATCGATCCGCCGTGGTCGGCCACAATGCCGTGAACCACCGAGAGGCCCAGCCCCGTCCCCTCTCCGACGTCCTTCGTCGTGAAAAAAGGCAGAAAGATTTGCTTGCGTGTCTCTTCATCCATTCCGGCGCCGGTGTCCTGAACGAGAAGGCAAACCTCGCCGTCCCGCTCCATTGTGCGAATCGAGAGGATCCCGCCGTCGGGCATCGCGTGGACCGCGTTAACCACAAGGTTGACCAGAACCTGATGGAGTTGGGAAGGATCGGCGATGATCGTCGGAAGGTCAGCGGCGATTTGTTGTGATGTTTCGATGCCTGCCCTCTGGCACCGGGAACCGATAAAGTAGAGTCCGTCCTCGATCACCGAATTCAGATTCACCTCTGTTTGTTGTGAGGGAACCTGGCGAGAGAAGATCATCAACTTCCTGATGATCTCCCGCGCGTGCAGCGAGGCTTTCTCGATCTTTTCCATGTCGCGCATGATTCCATCGGTCGTTTCGCCGGACTTTTTGACAAGCTGAGCGAAGCCCAGAATGCTGCCGATCGGCTCGTTGAGTTCGTGGGCCACTCCGGCGGAGAGCTGTCCGACGGTAGCGAGTCGATCGGCGTGTTGCAGTTGCTTCTCCAGTTTGCGACGCTCCTCGGCAGCCCACTGATGCTCCTTGATCAGGGCGACCTGCCCCGCCACTGCCTTGAGGAGCGCCCTCTCCTCATGGAGAAACGGCATAAGATCGTGTTCCCGCGCTGAATGCCTGTACGAGGCCTCTACGACTCCCCGTTCCTCCCCTCTAACCAGGATGGTTGCGGTAAGGCGTGGCGCTTCCTCGCGGAATCCGGGTGTCGCGTATTCGACTCCATCGAGGATGACTCGACTCTCCGCCTCGTCGGGGTACTGCATCGCCGGCGGTACGAATCGAACGATTTGGTGGAGGATGTCAACCGAGAGCTCGCCCGGCCGTGTAAGAAGGCGATCGATCTGGTAGAGACATTCGAGTTCCTTGACCCTTTCCTGAAGTGCCGCGCGGGAATGACGAGTCGCCGCACTCAATCGGCGCAGGAGTACATAAAGGAATGTGCCCGTGACGAGGACAAAAGCGAGGCCCTTCAACTGCGCCATGTACTCAAACGCCTGGACGTCCTGTGTTGTTCTGGCAAGCAGCCAATCCGAAACCAGGATCCAGGCCGTCGCCGAGACAACGTAGAGGGCCGTAATCCGACGAGGGGAGACCCGCACGCCGAGCGAAGCGGGATTCTCGAACGAGGAGTGTTGCGTAGGACCCATACTGAAAAAACCCCTTGTGCGAGCATGGTAGGTAAATGGTTACTTCCAGGCAAGAGTGCTCGAAGTCAAAGAGGGGCAGGACACTTGAATCGCTCCGGAACGAGATTTCGAGCTACGGCATGAACGATCTCTCGTCGATCGAGAAAGAGATCCGGGCGGTCGCGCACGCGTCGTTTTCGATCGAGTAGACGCTACCGCCGCGTCGCAAGACTCACCCCGACCAGCACGATCGTCGCCGCCGCGATGCACGGGAGCACGGCGTCCCATCCGGTCGCCGCGGCGAGATCGAACGCGCGCCAGGCGATCGCGAGGCCGAGGCCGGTCGCCATGCTGGAGACGGCGCCGGCAGGCGTCGCCCCCTTCCATGTGAGCGCGGCCACGAGCGCCGGCGTGATCCCGACTCCGTAGAGCGTGTAGGCGTAAAGAGCGACGCGGAAGAACGCCTGCGACTGGAACGCGAGCAGCAGCGCGATCCCCCCGAGCGCGACGACGGCGATCCGCCCGGCGAGAACGAGCGTTTCGGGCGACGCGTCCGGGCGCACGAAGCGATGGTAGATGTCGCGCACGAGCGCGGTGGCGGGCGCGAGCAGATACGAGTCTGCGGTCGATATGATGACGGCCAGGATCGCGGCGACCAGAATCGCCCCGAGCAGCGGCGGCATCAGTTCGAACGCCGCGGCCACGATCACGTGCGCGGGATTTTCGACGCCGGGAAGATGCGCGCGGCCGGCGAGGGCGAGCGCGATGATGGCCGTTTCGAGCACCAGGATGCCGAGCAGCAGCATCCAGGTCGCGCGCCGGGCGCCGCCGGCCTCCTTCGCGCCGAAGAAACGCTGGTACATGTTCGCGTCGCCCAGCAGCAGCAGGAACGGCGGCAGCAGAATTCCCACGATCTCCTTTGCACCGTAAACGCCACGCACGCTCTTCAGGTCAGCGGGCAGCATCGCCCACGTCCCGCCCACTCCCCCGCCCC
>JABDJQ010000583.1 GCA_013002425.1 Gemmatimonadota bacterium | reverse complement strand
CTGCCGAGGCGCATTTCGTCGTAGGCGACATAGCGATGGTCTTCGCCGAGGCTCGCAGTGCGGTCGGCGAGTACATCCCGGTACAGCTGTTCCGCCTCCGCGAATCGGCCGGCATCGCGCAAGACCTCTGCCAGCGCGACGGACGAGTGCAGCACTTTGTCGTATTCGTCGCCGAACAGCGCGCGGCGCGCCTCGACAACACTCTCGAGCGTTTTGCGCGCACGCTCGAGATCTCGCTGCCTGTGGTAGAGCACGCCGAGGTGGGGCCGCGTGCGCAGCACGATGGCATGATCTTCGCCGAGGAGCGCGGTCCTTTTTGCGAGAACGGCGGCGTGCAGCGACTCGGCTTCGCTCAATCGTTCGTGGTTGGCATAGAACGTGGCGAGGTTGCTCATGGCGATCCATGTCGTGGGATGGTCCTCTCCCGCGATTCGCCGTTGCGCATCGAGCACGCGGACATAGAGCGACTCGGCGCGCGCGGGCCGATCGGTTCGCGCATAAAGAACCGCGAAGTTGTTCCACGTAAGAATGGTAAGCGGATGGTCGGGGCGCAGCTCCACGTCGCAGATCGCCAGCGAACGCGTGAGCAGCGATTCGGCAGCCTCGTAGTCGGTCGCACGACGGCGGAGAACCGCCAGCCCGTTCACGGCGTCGATCGTGATCTCGTGATCTTCCGCGGTGAACGAGTCGGGGCCCTCCTCAGGCAAGGGAACGGCCATGGCCGCGCGCGCGAACAGCGACTCGGCTTCTTCGGCCCGCCCGACCCGATAGTAGTGCGTCCCCAGAAGAAGCGCAGCGGCGCGCGTTTCGGTAGCGTGTGCTCCGAATGCCGCGCGTCTCTCCCTGAACGTGGTCGTGAGCAGCGACTCGGCTTCAGCCGCGCGCCCCTGGCGCGAACGAAGATCGCCCAGTTCATACATCGACTGCAGCGTGGCGTCGTCATTCGGCCCGAGAATCTGTTCGCGCGTTGCGAGCGCGTGCGTGAGCTGCGCCTCGCCGCTCTCGTAATCCCCCATCGCGACGAACGCGGAGCCGAGAGTACTCGCGAGGCGTGCGCTCAGGAGCGGGCGGTCCGAGAACTCGGACTGCATCGTGCGCGCGGCGTCGTCGAGCACCTCTTCGACGGTGACCGCGATTCCTTCGAACATGGGGCTCGCCGCGGAGAGCGTTTGCGATAGAAACGCCGTAACGGCTTCGGACTCCTCGCGCGCGGCTTCGGCCATCGCGCGCTGGCGGTTCGACTCGAGAAGCGCGTAGAGCAGTCCGGCGGCACCGGCCAGCAAGCCGAAGGCGATGGACCCGGCCACGGCGAGCGCCGTTCGGTTCCGTTTTACGAACTTTGCAAGGCGGTACGTAACACGCGGGGGCCCGGCGAGAACGGGCTCGTCGCGAAGATGCCGGCGAATGTCTTCGGCCAGGGCGCGGGGAGATTCGTAACGGCGTTCGCGATCGCGTTCGACCGCTTTCAGCACAATCCAGTCGAGATCGCCGCGGAGCAGCCGCGCCCGCTCGCGCCCTTCACGGCGTTCACGGTCATCACGCTGCTCGCTGACTTCGCCACCTCCCGCCCCCGATTCATTTTCCGCGCGACTCGCCGCCCGGCTCTCCGAACGCGTGCTCGGCTTCGGTACGTTCTCTTCGGTTAGAATGCGGCGAATCTCCTCGCTCGGCGCGCCGCGAAAAAGAGCGCGGTCGAAAGGAAGCGCCCCCGTCAGCAGGCGATAGAGAACGACGCCGAGCGAGTAGACGTCGGTTCGCGTGTCGACGTCGAGCGCGCCGACGCCCGCCTGCTCGGGGCTCATGTATTCGGGGGTGCCGACGAGGTCGCCGCGGCGCGTGAGGGTGGCGCCGCCGTCGGGCGACTCACCGAGCGCCTTGGCGATCCCGAAGTCGATCACTTTAGGGACGGGGCTTCCGTCGACTTCGCTCACGAGAATGTTCGACGGCTTCAGATCGCGGTGCGCGACCCCCTTGATATGCGCGTGCTGCACGGCTTCGCAGATGAGAAGAAAAAGTTCGAGGCGCGCGCGCACGTCGAGCGCGTGCGTATCGCACCAGGTCGTGACAGGCTCGCCGCGCACGTACTCCATGACGAAGTAAGGGCGGCCGCGCTCCGTTTCGCCGGCGTCGAGCACGCGCGCGATTCCGGGATGCTCCATCGCCGCGAGCAGTTCGCGCTCGGCTTCGAAACGGGCGAGCACCGACCGCGTGTCGATTCCGGGGCGAAGTACTTTGAGCGCCACGTTTCGCCTGACCGGACTCTCCTGGCGCGCGAGGTACACGATGCCCATGCCCCCTGCGCCGAGCTCGCGTTCGATCGTGTACGGCCCGATCCGGCGCGGCGCCTTGGCGTCTTCCGGGGACGGGTCGGACGGCATGCGCGCGGCGACTCCGTCGAGAAAGCCCCCTTTCGCCTGTCCGTAGTGCGCGATCAGATGCAGGACTTCGCGTGCGAGTTCGTCGTCGCCTTCGGACCGTGCGGCCACGAAAGAAGCGCGTTCCGCTTCGGGAAGATCGATCGCCTGCTGAAACAGCTTCTCGACCAGCGTGTCCCGCTCGTTCGTCATGGCACCTCCGAGTTTGCGGCCGGCCCCGCACGGGCGCGACATCATCATTATAGGGTCAAAACGGCGCGCGCCGCACAGATCGCCGAACCTCGTGATATGCTGAAAGCGGCACTCCTGCTATTCCGTTCGAAATCGGGCGTGCCGACCTGTCATCCGTATTCAGAAAGGTGCGTGATGGACTCGCGGCATGAAGAACCGGTGACACGGCTGCTGGAGCGCGTTTCGCAGGGTGACGCGGGCGCCGCAACCGAACTGCTCCCGCTCGTTTACGGCGAGCTCCGCCGTCTGGCGGTCGCCCGCATGGCGAAAGTGCCCCCCGGCAATACGCTGCAGCCGACGGCCCTCGTGCATGAGGCGTACCTCCGCCTCGTCGGCAAAGGGGACCCCGGCTGGAACGGGCGCGGCCACTTTTTTGGCGCCGCGGCCGAGGCGATGCGCCAGATCCTCGTCGACCAGGCGCGCCGCAAGTCCGCCGCACGTCATGGCGGCGGCCGGAAGCGCCTCGACGTCGACGAAGTCGAGATCGCGTTCGAAGCTCCCGTCGACGACATTCTCGCGCTCAATCTCGCCCTCGAGAAACTGGAAGAGAGCGACCCGCGTAAGGCCGCCATCGTGAAGCTCCGTTTCTTCGCCGGGCTCGACCGGCTCGAAACCGCGGCGGCACTCGGCGTTTCCGTGGCCACCGTCGACCGTGACTGGCGCTACATTCTGGCCCGCCTGCACAGCGAACTCGCGCCCGACGATCCCGAAAAATAATCTGACAGTTCCCGCCTCTCCTTTTCGAACGGTTCTGTAGCGAACCACGGATCCCGATACGGGCGCCCCCAGACCGGGGCGGCACACGGATCCAGGGGGCTGCGGCCCCTGCACCAGAAGGAGGCATGGAATGTCACGAATCGATTCAACCGGCGCGGCGAACCCGATTTCGGCTCAGGGACAGGCTTCGGTCGGAACCCCGGAAGAACGCCTCGAAGCGGCGCTCAACATGAAAGTACCGAAGGGAGACCGACAGGCCACGCGCCTTCGTCTGGGCGCGATCTTCCGGGTGCTGAACTCGCTCTCGACCAAGGAGGCGAACGGGCTCTTCAACAAGATCATGAAGTCGGGACATCCGCTTCGTGAGCTTGTCATGTATAAACTTTCGAAACCGATGCAGCAGCAGGTGTTCAACAAGGTTACGGATATTGCCATCATGGAGGTCAGGCGCCCGGTCAAATGGGAGAAGATGTGGCCGCTGAACAAGGATGAAGTAGCGCTGCTCGACAAGAAGCAGACTTCGCTGGCGAAGGCGATGGCACCGCGCCCGAAACCGGCTTTCCCTTCGACCCCGTCGCAGGAAGCGCCGGCCGCGGGCGAGGGCAGGGAGAAATCGCTGGCCGATACCGTCCGCGATCAGGTGGCCGCGACGAAAGCGGAGCTGAAAGACGCGCCGCCGCTCGGTGATGTCGTTCGTGATCAGATGGCCAAGACGAAGGACGAGATCGAGAATCCGCCGCCGCTCGGGGATGTTATTCGCGATCAGGTGGCCGCGACGAAAGCGGAACTCGAAGACACGCCTCCGCTCGGTGATGTCGTTCGTGATCAGATGGCGGAAACGAAGAAGCAGGTCGAGGATTCCGAGAAG
>JABDJQ010000580.1 GCA_013002425.1 Gemmatimonadota bacterium | reverse complement strand
GTCTCGTTTCGTCCGGCGGACCTGGCGCTCGAAGGAAAAGCGCGGATCCCCGTCCGCCTGGGAATCGAAGACGCCGGCCGCATGCACCGGAACCGAATCTCCCGTATGAAGCGCCACGGCGCGTGCCGGATTACGTCGCCCGGATTCACGAAAGCCGAGGCGTTCTGGACGTGCGAAAGCGGCTTCGGTCTCGGATACGAAGACGGAAACGGCGAACTCACGCATCACCTCTGGTTCGGCAAGATGACGGGAGAGAACGGCCCGCTGCGCGTCGACTGGCTCGCGTTCCGGACGTGGGAGGAGTTTCGTGAACTGCTGCTCCTGATCAAGGGACTCGGTGATCAGGTATGGACGGTCTCCATGATCCAGCCGGCCGGCATTCAACTGCAGGATCTGATTCGCGGGCCGATCGCTTCGTACCATCGCACGAAGGGAAACGATCACGTCACGATGAATCGCGCGGTCGCCTGGTGGCAGATGCGGATGATCGATGTTCCGGGGTGTCTTGCCGCGACATCGCTTGCGTGCGACGAGATGTCTTTCCAGTTGCGCGTCACGGATCCGATCGCGGACAAGCTCGATGGCGACGGCTGGCGCGGAGCGGGCGGCGACTACGTCGTGAAACTCGGATCCGCTTGCGAGGCCGAAGCGGGACGCGATCAGGGCCTGCCGTTGCTCGAGACCGACATCGGGACGCTGACGCGGATGTGGCTCGGGGTCCTTCCCGCGAGCGGCCTCGCCGCGATCGGCCGTCTGCAGGCGCCCGACGAACTCCTTGCGGCGCTCGACCGCGCGTTCGCACTCCCGGAACCGAAGCCCGACTGGCCGTTCTGAGAACCGCGCGAGTCCGGCGGTGACCACGCCGCGGGCGCTGACGCCCACGCGGTGGGCGGTCATCGATGGCCGCGAAACACTAAACCGCCGGGAACGGCATCGGCTGCACGCCGCGGCAGTCATTCCGTAAAGCCGCGGTATTGAATCCGCCCTTCGCACTTTCCCGCTCGCGTCTTCCCCCGTCATCCCTCTTTCGATTTACGGCACGCGTTTTGCGATACTCCCGTTCCATAGCCGGGGGCGGTCAGGTGAGTCAAGTGAATCACGGCGTTCGTATGGTGATCTACGCATGCGCCGTTCTCTGGCATTGTGGATCGTCGTCCGCGTCTGCGAAAGTTCCCGAGCCTGTCTTCTCTTCGCGCTTCATGGATCGGGGCGCGCTCCTTCTTTCGAACGGGTCGCTTCTTGCGCCCGACACTTCGGGTGTCTGGAGATTGCGGGGCGCGGACGGCACGGTTCGGTTCTGGCCGGGCCTCCCGGCGCGGTACGGCGCGACTGCATATGGCCGCGTCGATCGCGGGGGAGAGAACGAGGTTCTCTTTTTGACGGCGGGCGATCGGGTGGAACGGTACAGGGAAAACGGCGAAGGCATCGGAGGAATCACGCTCCCCGTTCATGACGCTGCCGCGATCATGCTCCTGCCGCCGGACCGCGAAACGGAAACCAGCCTGCTGGCGCACTCCGCGCGTGATCTCTGCGTCGTCGATAGCGAGGGCCGCACGGTTTTCGAGTGGCGCGCGCCGGCGGACGAAGAGATTGCGGGAGCGGCCTGGTGCGAAACACGGGAAGGGCGCGTAATCGCGATCTCTTCGGGGAAGTCGCTGGATCTCGTCGACGAGTCCGGCGTCAGCATGCCGGGATGGCCGGTCGCGGTGCTCCAGCGGTTCGTATCTCCGCCGCTCTTTCCGATCGCGGATACGGAACGCGTTCTCTGCGCCGATCGTCTTGGTCGTCTTTACGCGTGGAACTTGAACGGTGAAGCAGTCGCGGGCTGGCCGTTCGACACGAGTACGTGGAACGAACGCGTCGATCTCGCGGCGGCCGACCGAGACGGAGACGGCATCGACGAGATCGTCGTAGCCGCTTCGGAAGGATACTGGATACTGCGCGCAGACGGTCGTCTCATGCCCGGTTCGCCCGTCTACTCGCGAAGTGCGGACGTTATCCCGCCACTCCTGGTCGACATCGACGGCGACGCGGTCCCCGAACTCGTCGGCGGCACGGTCGGATACGGCGCTTTTGCGCTCCGGTCTGACGGCACACCGCTCGCGCCCCCGTGGGGCGCCATGTTCGTTCCTCTCCTCGCCGCAACGAGTGAAAGCGGGGGCGCGATAGCCGGGCGGCGCGGCGGCGACTGGATGTCGTTCCCGCTCTCGACGGAAATCTCCGACGGTTCCTGGGCGACACGGGGCGGCGATCCGCTCCGTTCGAACGGGCGGGCCGGAGTGCTGCTGCGCCTTCCCGCGATCGAGGTCCGGGAACGCCCCGACTCGACGGCCCATGGGGGACGGGAGGGGACGTTCGAAGTCGAGATCACGAATCGATTCGACAGAGCGCTCGAGCAGGCGGCGCTCACGCTGTCGGGGCGCCGCGGTGATTCGATCGCGATTCCGTTCGGCACGATCGGACCGGGCGACTCGACCTCCGTTCGATTCCGCGCGCCCGTGCCGCTCGTCATCGACAGTCTGGAACGCTTCACATGGCATGTCGCGGAGAGGGGGGCGCCCATCAGGCACGGCCGCTCTTCCGTGTGGCGCGTGACCCGGAACGTCCCGTGGACCTTCGTCGACAGAGTGGTGGAGGACAGGCCGATTGATCGACTGGAGATGCGGTTCGGTCTCCTGACACGTCTTGTGGACGGGCGGATCGAAACGACGGATGCGGGCGGCGAACCGCGGGGGGATCTGCGCGCCGAGGCTGACGCTTTCGCATGGGAGCGAGACGGGCTCTATCATATGAAGAACGGCTCGCTGTTCCGGGCCGATCCTTCGTCCGGTCAGCGCTCCCTGGTCGCCGTCGCAAGTTCGGAAACCGCGCACTCCTTCCTCGTTCTCGACTCGTTTTATGTGTTCCTCGACTCGGGTTGCGCCACGGGCGGAACAGCCGAAGTGATCGACCGCGCAGCGGGATACCGGAGCGCGCTCGCGTTTCCCCGCTCGACGAACGTGCAGGGGATCGGTAATTCGGTGTTCGGGATCACGGCCGATCCGGGGTCCTCCGCGCTGGTCGAGTGGACGCTGCCGGGAGGGGAGAACCGCGTATGGACGACCGAAGAGGATCAGTGCGCGGCATTCGCCGCGGACCGTGACGGCATCGCAGTCGCGTTCGAAAACGCGGAGGGGATTCGAATCGAGTACGGGCCGTTGAAGGGGCCCGATTTCCGACTCATCGCGCGTGTGACCGGCAACTCGCTGCCGGCTCTCGCACTCTCGGACACGTACGTCGCGTGGCAGTCGCCCGCGCCCGGCGGCAGTCGCGTGGAAGCTGCCAGGCTCGACGGGGGAGGAGCGTACGGATTGAGCGATCTGTCGACGCGATCGAAGATACCGCTCGCGCTCGACTCGCGCTCGCTTGCTTTCGTCGCGCGGGGCGATGGAGTGCTCAGAACCGGCGAACTCGCCCTTCCGGATTCGCGCACTGATGCAGCCGGGCCCGGGCGTGTCTTTCGCTGGGGAGATCCGAAAGCGGGAGGCACGGCGATCGCCCTTTCGTGGGAAGCGTCGGGCCTGGTACCCGGGGACAGGTTTCTCGTGTGGCGGGGCGCTGAATCCGGACGCCGCGATCTCGGCGTCGTCAGGGCGCCTGGCAACGGCGCTTTCCGGTTCGTCGATTCCAGCCTGCCGGCGCTCCATGGCGGGATCCAGCGGCGGTACGGCGTGACCTGGTTTCGCGGAACGACCCCGATCGATTCCCTTCCGGTCACGAAGGTCGATGTTCCGGCGACGATCGATCGGCTTGCGCTGGAGATGCCGGCAGGAAACCCGAGCCGAAACGAAATCGGATTCTCGGTGCGGATTCCGCCCGGAGCGGCCGAACGGTACCGGCTCGATCTGTACGACGTGCGCGGGCGCCGCATGGTATCGCGGAAGCTCAGCGGCACGGCGGGCGAAGAGTTCGTGCGTATCAGGTCGAAGGACTCCGGCGGCGAACTCGGGTCGGGGATCTATTTCGCCCGCCTCGTGGGAGAAGAAGGTGTCGTGGCGCTGCGCCGCGTGGTGCTACTGCGGTGACGGGCGCGGCAGACGCTCGAGTTCGGCGCGCGCCGGATAGAAATCCGGCTCGACGCGAAGCGCGTTTCGAAACGCTTCCGCAGCATCGGCGGTACGCCCGGTCTTCGCGAACAGGATGCCCTGATTGAGATAGACGAGATGGAGCGAGCCGGATGCGGCCCCCTCTTCGATCGCGAGCTGAAAGTGTTCTTCCGCCCGCGCGAAATCACCGAGCTGGGCGTAGAAGGTCGCGATCTCGGTGTCCTGTTTCGCGAAGCCGTAGTACTCGAACTGATCGGTGCGCACGAACAGCCAGACCGCGAGTACCACGATTCCGCAGGTCGCCGTTCGCCGTGCCGATCGGCTCCGGATCGCGTCCCAGGTCGAGACCATGCCGAACGCGGCGAGCGGGACGAGACCGATCGCGATGGGAAGTCGGTAGCGGCTCGTCACGTAGAGAACGAGAAGCGAGAACATGTACGCGAACGTATAGATGAGAACGGCTCCTGTCTCGCGCCAGCGCCGGCACGAGAGTGCGAAACCGAGGACGGCGAACGGAGCGAGGAGCTGAAACGCGGGTAGAAATCCGCGAAACAGGGGAGAAAAGCGGCCGAAGAAATACTGGTTGTAGTTGTCGGGGACTTCATACCAGTTCCAGGCGAGGACGAACTTGCGGCCGATGAGGCCGAGTTCGCGCCCCGGGTTCTCGAGCGCGAAACGAATCGCTTTGCGCATCCAGAAAGCGGACACCTCGGACGGCTTCAGAGCGCGGCCCGATTCCCGTTCGGCGAGCCGCTTCGCGTCCGCTTCTTCGTGCTCGGGGACCGTACGTACGTTGTCGGGCGGCGTGTGCACGCCCGTTGCCGCGGGATTGTTGCCGACGAAGAGATTGATGCCGGCGTCCGATTCCGTCATGACCCAGTCGTTTCCGACGACGCGATTCCGGATCGTGACCGGCGCGACGGCGAGGAATACGCCGATCAGAAAAACGAGAGCGGGCACGAAGCGCCGCCTGGCCGCCCGATCCCGGAGCGCGATCCATGCGAGCAGAAACGGGAGCGCGAGAAGCAGATTGCCGCGTCCGCAGATGGCGATCCCATAGAGAAGCCCCCCGCCGAAGAGCACGCGGTTCGTGAAGGGGCGGTCGGTTCTGCTGAGAACCAGAAGCGCGAGCGAGACGAAGAAGAGAATGACGACCGACTTCAGCAGCATGTTGTCCTGAAAGATGAACGTGCTGTATGTCGCCGCGAGAAGACCGGCGATCACTCCCGCCCGCAGTCCGTAGAGGCGGCGGGCCAGCAGAAAGAGAAGGACACAGGTTGCCGATCCGAGCACGGACTGCACGGCGCGCACGGCCGTGAAATCGCGGCCGAAAACCGTGTAGAGCGTGCCCAGAAAATAAGGGTAGAGCGGGGATTGATAGAAGACCTGATCGCCGGCCCAGTTTCCCCCCGCGATCTCGGCGGCATGCCGGTCGTACGCGGCGGCGTCGATCATGAGCCGGTCGCCGTACGGCGTTTGACTCAGGTCGTGCAGGAACCAGAGTCGTAGAGAGAGCGCCAGCACGAAAATGACGGCGCTCCAGAGCAGTCTGGAATGCAACATAGGGCCTGTTTCCTTCCGGTCGGAAGATAGCGGGTCGTCCGCAGGGCGTCAAACATCGGAAGGAGACAACTTGCTCGCAAGAGTCTACTCGGGGGTCGTCGTCGGGATCGACGGGCGGATCGTGGAAGTGGAGGCGGATCTGGCCGGTGGGCTGCCTTCTTTCACCGTGGTGGGGCTTCCCGGCACGGCCGTGCGCGAATCGAGGGAGAGAGTGGCGGCGGCCGTGCGTAACAGCGGGCTATCGTTTCCCGCCCGCCGGATCACGATCAACCTGGCGCCGGCGTCGATCCGGAAAGAGGGCGCGCTCTACGATCTGCCGATCGCGGTCGGCATTCTGGCGGCTTCTAAGCAGATCCGAACCGAGGGGCTCGACAAGCTTCTGATACTGGGTGAACTCGCGCTCGACGGAAGACTCCTGCCGGTCCGGGGCGTGCTTTCGATCGTGCTCGGCGCAAGAGACGCCGGCCTCACCGGCCTCGTCGTGCCGGAAGAGAACGCGGAAGAAGCGTCGGCGGTCACGAGCCTGCGACTCTGGTCGGCGCGCGACCTCGGG
>JABDJQ010000556.1 GCA_013002425.1 Gemmatimonadota bacterium | reverse complement strand
GCTCTTTCAGCGCACGATTCTGGCGCTCGCGGCCGGGGTCTGGCTCGGCACCACGTTTCTGTCGGGCTTCAATCCGCTTCTGGGTCTCTGGCTGTTCCTGCGCGAATACGTGGTCCAGCAGGCGCTTCTCGACTCGTTCCGGCTCGAGCTGCTCGGCTTCGTGATCGGACTCGTGGCTCTGATCGGCATCATCAGCCGCGGCGGCGGCGTGCAGGGAATGCTGGAAGTCATCACGAAACTGGTGCACTCGGCGAAGTCTTCCCAGATGGCGACCTATCTCATGGGGCTCACGATCTTTTTCGACGACTACGCGAATACGATTCTCGTGGGCAATTCGATGCGACCTCTCACGGACCGCTTTCGGGTGAGTCGCGAGAAGCTCGCGTATATCGTCGACTCGACCGCCGCGCCGGTTGCCGGAATCTCGATCCTGTCGACATGGGTCGCGTACGAAGTGAGCCTCTTTGCGCCGCAGCTTCTCGAAGTGGGCATCATCGAGAACCCGTATCTCGTCTTCGCGCAGACCATTCCTTACCGTTTCTACGCAATCTTCACTCTTCTTTTCATTCTGATCGGCATCCTGAGCGGGCGCGAGTTCGGTCCGATGCTCGCGGCGGAAAAACGGGCGCGTTCTCTCGGACATCTGTCGCATCCGGATGCGCGCCCGATGGTTTCGGACACGATGACGCGCGTGCAGCCGAAAGAAAACATCCCGCATCGATGGTGGAACGGAGTACTTCCGCTCGTTACGGTCATCGTTGTCACGCTTTGCATGATGTGGCAGTCAGGGAATGCCTCTCTCGACGCCCCTTATCCCCTCAGTGCGGTTTTATCGCTTACCGCGCTCCGCGATATCATTGCAAACGCTAATTCAACGCAGGCGATCGCTGGGGGTGCCTGGAGTGGATTCGCACTTGCGGCATTTCTCATGCTTACACAGAGAAACCTCACGACGACCGAAGTACTCGGCGCATCTTTCAGTTCGACGCGGGCGCTCTCCTTCGCGATCGTGATTCTGATTCTCGCGTGGTGCATCGGCGGGGTGTGCCGGGACATGGGCACGGCGTACTATCTCGTGGCGCTTTTCAAGCAGTCGCTCTCACCGAATCTGTACCCGATCGTGCTCTTTCTCGTGTCGTGCCTGGTTTCATTTTCAACCGGCTCTTCGTGGTCGACCATGGCGATCATTCTGCCGAACGCGGTCCTGCTGGCCCATCTGCTCGGCGCGGACAGCGTGATCGGACCTTACGGGCTCACGATCGTTTCGATCGGCGCGGTGCTCGAGGGATCGATCTTCGGCGACCACTGCAGCCCGCTTTCGGACACGACGATTCTCTCGTCCGTGAGCTCCGCCTCCGACCACATTCATCATGTCCGCACGCAGATTCCGTATGCGGTCACGACGATGCTCGTCGCCATTCTCGCGGGATACCTCCCGGCCACGCGCGGCGTCTCCCCGTGGATCTGCATCGCCTGCGGCGTCACCGCGCTCTTTCTCGTTCTGCGTTTTGCGGGAAAGAACCCGGAGAGGGAAGTCGAAGCGGATCAGCGCACGTAACCGAGACCGCGCAGCACCCGTTTCGTCTCCTCGTCGATCGCGCTCTCGTCCACGGGTGTGTCCGACGCGGCCCACCGCTCGAGAATCGACGCGAGCCGTCCCCCCTCCCGCGTAAAGATCTCCGCGTCTCCCGCAAGATTGACGCGCTCCCCCGGATCCGTTTCGAGATGGTAGAGTTCGCGCCCGCGTTCGCGCGACGCCAGCAGTTTCCACCCTCCCTGACGAATGCCGAAGAGCGGTCCTTCGTGCGGCGAACGTTCCAGATAGAGCGGACGCGGCGCGATCGATTCGCCGCGAAGCGCACCTTCGAGCGAAACACCGTCGGCCTCCTCGTCCGCGAGCCCCGCGAGCACGGCAAGTGTCGGCGCCACGTCGAGCAGAGAGACTTCGCCCCGCACGATCACGTTGCGCGGGAGCGCGTTCGCGTCAGGCGCCCGCACGAGAAGCGGCACGTGAACGGAGGGATCGTAGAGAAAACGGGAGTGTCCGAAGTAGTACTGATGCTCCGTGAGGCTTTCGCCGTGGTCCGCGAGGAGCGCCGCGATCGTGTTTCGCCAGGCGCCTTCCGTTTCGAGTGCGCGCACCAGGCGTCCGATCTGGCGATCCGTATACGAAACCTCCCCCTCGTAAAGGGCGACCGGGTATGCGATATCCGTTACGCCGCCGAGCAGCAGATTCGCGGGGAGGCGAATGCCGTCCATGCTCCGGTTCGCGCTCGACCGTTCGTCACCCGCATAGTAAAGACGACGCTCGGGACCGGGAGCGGCGTACGGGGCGTGCGGGTCGAACAGGTGAATCCACACGAACCAGGGGGCTTTTCTATCCGCGAGCCAGCGGAGCGCCGCGTCGATCGTCTTCGCGGCCGTCCGCTCCGTCCCCTGGACGGAAGCGCCGCTTCCCGTGAAGCCGTCGGTCAGATAGTCGTCGAAATGATCGAAGCCGCGCGCGAAACCGAACTTTTCGATCAGGGGAAATCCGCTGACGAATCCGGCCGTTTCGTACCCCGCTTCGGAGAAGCGCACCGCGAGCGAGTTCCCGGCGCGCAGAACGATGCCGTTCTCGCGAATTCCGTGATGCCTCGGGTAGAGGCCGGTCAGAATCGTGGCGTGCGCCGGCGCGGTTTCGGGTATCGGCGTCGTGCACTCGGCGAACAGCGCCCCCTCCCGCGCGATCCGGTCCATGTGCGGAGTGAGAACATTGACGGCGCCGTAGCAGCCGAGACGGTCGGCGCGCAGAGTATCGATCGTCACGAGAAGTACGTTCGGCTGCGAGCGGCCGCAGCCGGCCAGCAGCGGGAGCATGAGAAGTAGAAGTGCGATTCGTCGAGTCATTCCGTTCGCCATGCGTTTCAGAATAACAGAAAGGGCGGGTCCCGAAGGAGCCCGCCCGATCTTACGATACAACGAAGAAACCGCGCTGTTACGCGCGTGGAGCTATCTCCGTTTTCTCTTCGTAGCCTTGCGACGCGCTTTCTTGCGCGTAGCTTTCTTCTTCGTGGCTTTGCGACGCGTAGCTTTCTTCTTGGCTTTCTTGCGCGTAGCCTTCTTCTTGGTGGCTTTGCGACGCGTAGCTTTCTTCCTAGCCTTCTTGCGCGTAGCTTTCTTCTTAGCCTTCTTGCGCGTGGTTTTCTTCTTGGCTTTCTTACGCGTGGCTTTCTTCTTGGCCTTTTTGCGCGTAGTTTTCTTCTTAGCCTTCTTGCGCGTGGCTTTTTTCTTCGTAGCTTTGCGCCGCGTGGTTTTCTTCTTGGCTTTCTTGCGCGTAGCTTTCTTCTTCTTGGCTTTTTTGCGCGTAGCTTTCTTCCGAGTGGCTTTCTTGCGCGTGGCTTTTTTCTTCGTAGCCTTACGCGCCGTCTTTCTCTTAGTCACTCTGGAAGCAGTCTTCGCACGACGTCTCGTGGATTTCTTTTTAGTGGCCACTTCTCATGCCTCCCTTGTTCGCGAAGGTTCTATAATGGAAACCTTCAGCTTTCGATCCGACATCATCGTCGAATTCGTTTGTTCCGCACCGCCACACATCCCAGGAATTTATCTTCAAACTCGTCATCGGCATGATTCACGAGTTCTTTTAGTAAAAATCGCACTTTTCTCCAGTTAAAAAAAGCTGGGGAGAATATATGGAAAGCCAGAAAACGCTGTCAACGTTTTTTGTCACCTTCGAAAGAGCGATCTTCAGGCGGGGGGACCGACGGCGCGCCGGCACGGGTCGAACATTTCGCATTGCGCGCATCGTTCTGCGAAACCTTCGGACGGACAGCGGTCGAGAATTCCAAGGCGACAGAGCGGGAAGTCGAAGCGGACGGGGTCGCGGGAATCATAGAGCGCGAGCGAGGAGGTCATGGAGCGCACGGCCGCTCTGGAGGCGGTTTTCTGCGGTATGAAGCCGAGGCGGCGGCCGATGCGGTGCAGGTGCGTATCGAGCGGTACCTGGAGCTCCGCGGGGTCGCAATCCGACCACGCGCCGCAGTCGATCCCGTCGTCTTCGCGGATCATCCAGCGCAGGAAAAGATTCCACCGTTTGCACGCTCCCCCCTTCGACGGGTCGGTAAATAAATAATTCAATCCGTACGAAGATTTCCAGCCGTCGGCGTCATATATGTGCGAAATGTCCGTTTTTCGGAATTCTCCCACCATGCCTTCCAGACGGTCGTATGTGTTCCCGGAAAACGATCGGAAGAGTGTTTCGAGCGAGTCGTGCGTCCGGTAGATCGAGGCGAGAACGGAGAGAAGTGCGACGATGTCGCGCCCCGTATGAAACCGGTATCGGATCGAAAGAAACGAGGAGGGAACTTCATCGGCGCGAAACGAACGAACCGTGCGATACGGTCTGTCGCCGAGCAGCAGAAGGCACTCTTCCACGTGCGCGCAGATCGCCGATACGCGGCCGTAGGCTGCAAGAGCCGCGATCACGCCCGCCACCTCGCGGTCTTTGGAGTCGGAATAGCGCCGGACGAGCGGAAGAGGATCGGTGCCGAGATACTCGGGGCGCGCGTAACGCGCGTAAATGCGATCGAGGAATCGCTTCATCTGCCGGTCGGGGCCGGCGCCGTTCTCGGGTTGCGTCATGCTCGAACGGTAGACGTTCCCGTCGAAACGAACAAGCGAACCCGCCCCGCGCGAAGGAACCTAGGGGCAGCGCCAGTGGCCCGGCACCCAGCGATACCCGTTGCGTTTCCCTTCCCAGCGCCAGTTGCCGGATGCCCACTGCGCGCCGGGACACGGCGCCGCCACGCGGATTTCCGCACGTGACGGGGGCGGCGCGGGCCGCGAATAGATCGCACAGCTCTGGGACAGGAGAGCCCCGAACAGAAGTCCGATCAGAATGGCTTTCATGAACATGACCTCCGGGCGACCGAAACTCCGTGCCGCCCCGCGTTTCACTACTAAGTAGAATTGCAAAAGTAGTGCCAGAATCAGCCCCTTCCTCCGGATGCTTCCAATCCCTTGCAACTGTTAGAGGTAGAAGCCCGGGCCGTTCTCCCGGTATTCTGCGGGACGAGGCCGGATTCGGCTCCTGCAACGGAAAGCGTTCGATTTTGCACGGGAGGACTCGCCAGCGATGATCGCCACGCGCCATTCCCCGGCCCTGTTCGGGCTCGGATTCGCCGCCATCTATCTCTCGTGCCTCGGCGCGCGGATCTATCTCGGCGATTCCGGCGAGCTCGTTGCCGCGGCGCACACGCTCGATATCCCCCACCCCCCCGGTTACCCGCTCTGGCTCCTTCTGGCCCGGCTGTTCGACATGCTCCCGTTCGCGACGTCCGCCTGGAAGGTTGCGCTCCTTTCGGCGGTCGCGGGTGCGGCGGCGCTCGAGGTCCTGCACCGGGCGGCGATTCGTTTCGCGACTCCCGGCGCCTCGTTTGCGGCGCTCGCGCTGCTCGGAACGTCTCCCCTCTACTGGGAGCAGGCCGTGCTTCCCGAAGTGTACGCACTGCATTCGCTTCTGTTCGCTCTCGTGCTATGGGCACTGCTGCCCGATGCGGAAGGACGGAACACGCCTCTCGCCGGGTACGGCGCCGCGCTCGCGACGATCGCCCACCCGCTCGGCGCCGGAACGTGGATCCTGGTCGCGCTGCGCGCCGGCGTGAAGCGCACGCTGCTGTTCGCGATCCCGGCCGGGCTCGTGGCGTTTACGATTCTGTTCGTTCTCATGGTGCGCTCGCAGCAGGATCCGTTCGTAAACTGGGGCGAACCGAATACGATCGCGAGGCTGTTCGAGCACGTCACGCGATCGCAGTACGGGATCGTCGCGCGACCGGCTTTCTCGTGGGAGCTTCTGGTTCGTAACGCGTCGGATCTGGCGCGGGAGCTCACGCGCGCGAGCGCACTTCTTCTGCTGCTTCCGCTCGCGGCGGCGGGACTGTCGGCGGGGGCGGCGGCAGGCGCGACCGCCGGCGCGAAAGCCGGCGCGAAAGCCGACGGCCCGCGCATTCCGCGCCGGCTGTTCCTGACGGGCATCGCGCTCTACGGTCCCGTTCTCGTTCTTCTGCTCCGCTTCCCGCCGACCTTGCGGGAGACACAGACGAACGCGGTCTTCTTCACGCCGTTTCTGATCTTGCTCGCGATCACGGCCGCGGCCGGAATCGACCGGCTCGCACTCTTCCTCGGGCGCGCGGGTCGATTCGCGCCCGCGCTCTTTCTGCTGATCGCGCTTCTCGGAGCGCTGCGGGACATTCCTGCTCATCGCATGCGCGACGTCCGGCTTCCCGAGATGTACGCGCGCGAAGTGCTCTCCACGCTTCCCGATTCCGCGCGGCTCTACGCCGCCGGTGACGACCTGCTCTTCCCGCTTCTCTACCTGCAGCGCTGCGAGGACTTCCGGACCGACGTTTCGATCCGGAACCCGGAAGGCACCGTTTACTTCTATCCGGCATTCGAACCGCCGTGCTATTCGAACGCGCCGATGGGAGTCCCTTCGCCTGACGGACTCGTCTTCAGAACGCTCGAAGCGCCGGACGCGAAGGCCGCCGACGTGCTCGATCCACGTCCCGAGCGCGCCCGGATCGAGCGCGACGACCATCTGCGGACACTCTGGGTGAATTACTTCGAAACGCTGACGCAGAGCACGACCGACCCGGAACGTGCCGTACGTTTTCGCGAAGAGGCTCTCGCGCTCCAGGAACCGGGAGTCGCATACGGCGAATCGTTCGCGCGCGCGACGGTGCTCGGCGATCGCGGCGACGTTGCCGGGGCGCTCGCGGTGCTCGAACCGCGGCCGGGCGAAACGACGTCACGCACGCCGCGCGAAACGTTGCTGGAAATCGAACTTCGTCTTCTCGCGATCGGAAACGGGCGGGCGGGCGCGGAGTTGTTCGCGCCTCTCGGGGCTGCGGATTCGTGGGGGCGGACCGAGCGGATCTGGGCCGCGCGGCTGTTCGCGATGGCCGGGCAGAGTGGGCGGGCGGAGGAACTGCTGCAGTCGGCGCTGGCCGACGATCCGTATGATGAAGATGCGCTTCGGCTCGCGCTGCGCCTCGCCGAACGGGACGGCGACGCCCGAGCGGTCGCGCGCCTGGCCGCGCGCATTCTGCAGGTGCGGCCGGGCGACGAGTCGGTGCGGGCGGGTACGGCGGCGCCCTGATCGCGGGGACGAGATCTTACGGAATCTTACGGCGTCTGCGTCTGCGTCAGTGTGCGGAGCTTTTCGAGATTCTGCTTCGTGTCTTCGGCGTTCGGATCAAGTTGCCTCGCGCGCAGGAATGACTCTTCCGCCTCGTCGAGACGCCCGGTCTTCGCGTAGATCACGCCCAGGGCATTCCACCCCTCGCGCAATGTCGGGTCGTACGTCACGGCGCGACGGTAATGGATTTCCACCTGACGTGATTCTTCGCCGAGGCGCTCTCCGAGGATGCCGAGCATGTAGTGGGACGGCGCATGGTCTTCCTGATACGAAAGCGCCTTGCGGGCCGAAAGCCGCGCTTCGACCAGATCTCCCGTTTCGGCGATCGCGAGCGCCCGGTTGAACCAGGCGTCGGCGTAGTCCGGCGCCATCGTGATCGCGCGCCGGAAATGCCGCATCCCCTCGAGCGTCTGTTTCTGGCCGAGACGCGCGGCGCCCATTCCGTTGGCAATGTCGGGATCCTTCGGAAGACGCTTCTCCTCCCGTTCGAACGAACGTATCGCCCCTTCGAAGTCGCCGCGGGTATGTCGCATGCGTCCTTCGAGATAGTCGATCCTGACCGGGTTCGGGATCGCGAGGCGCGAACCCGAGGCCAGAATCACGATCAGAATTCCGCCCGCGAGAAGTCCGCCGCGCACCCGGCGGGAAATCCCCCACGACGGGAACAGTCCGACCGGGGCCGCGGCGAGCAGCGCGAGGAACGGGAGCGCGGGAGCACGATAGCGAACCGAGTACACGGTGAGCACGATGAAGACGAACGAACCGATCGCGCCCGCCAGCGCGATGCGCCACGTGCGGGTGCGCCGCTTCATGACGAAGAGAGACGTTAGTGCGAGAGCGAGAAGGCCGGGCGCGTCGAAGAGAAGATTGCGGAGCAGGAACGACCGCCCCATGAGCCGGCCCGGATCGTGGCTCGCGTCAATCCGACGATCGGCGACATAGAGGCCCGCCTTGGCCAGCAGCCTGCGTGTGAACGCCGCCGGATCGCGCGCGATCTCTTCCCCCGTCTTCTCGAGGAAGAAACGCGTTTCCGCCCGGCTCCCCTCCGCGCCGGCCTCGCGCGGCATCGACGTCAGTTTCTGCCAGGCGTATCCCGGGCGCACGTCCGCCGTTCCGTTCCCCGCGGCGCGGTTTCCGATATAGACGTTCATCCCCGCGTTCCCCTGCACCGGAAGAAAGCCTTCGCCCGCCTGATGCGACCAGAACGCGAACGGCGCGAGAACGAGCGCCGCGCCGAGCGCCGCGAACAGGGCGCGGGGGACGAAGCGCTCGCGGGCAAGCAGAAAGACGGTCAGTACGAGCGCCATCGATAGAAGCGAGCCGGGATGCGTGAGATACGAGAGCGCCGCGAGCACGCCGGCGAAGAAGGCGCGACGCGGCGTGTGTTTCTCGTCGAACACGATGAGGTAGACGAGCGCGGCATGAAGCGCGATCTGGAGCGAAACCGGAAGCGCCTGCACCTGGAACTGAAGCGCCATCGGCGAAAGGCCGACGAGCGCGCCTGCCGCCATGCCGCCCCACGGACCGAACGCTTTCTCGGCGCACGGATAGACGAGACGGACGGCGATCGCGGTCAGCACGATGTTCGTCCAGTAGACGGCGGAAAGAAACGACGTCGTGAAGAGCGCCAGCAGCGGCACGAGCAGCAGGGGATACACGGGGCCGTGAATCGGGAGCGATTCGTGAAGCGGAAGGCCGGCGAGCAGCGCGCGCGCCTCGGCGATGTACTCGGCCGCGTCGATGATCGGGTGCGCCAGGAACGGTTCGGCACGCAGAAGCCAGAGATTCCACGCCCCCGCGACCACGGCAAGAACGACCACCGTCCACATCGTTTTACTGTCGCGCGTCATCCCACCTCCGGAACGCATAGTACGAGATCGTGGTCAGTGCGAACTGCACGAAACGCAACACTATCAGAAACGATCCGATCGCCGCGCCCGGATGAAGCCGCTTCAGGAAGAGCGCGAACACCGAGTCGGCCACGCCGATCCCGCCCGGCGTCGGGGCGAAGAATGCGGTGGTGTTGAAGAGTCCGATCGAGGCGACGACCTCGGCCGGGCGAAGCGGGATGCCGGCCGCGGCGAAGAGTCCGCCCCAGAACACCACGTCGATCGCGACGGCGACGAGAGTGAGTCCGAGAAACCATGCGAGCCGCCCCGGCGCGAACAGCGTGCGAAACGCCGTCTGCATGCGCCCCACCTCCTCGGCAAGACGCGTGCGGGAACGGAGCAGGCGGTCGGCCGGGCCCCACCCTTCGAGCCTGGCAACGGCGCGCGCCCCCATGCGGCCCGCATGGGTCATCCAACGGTTCCTGTAGAGAAGCCCCATCAGAAGCACGCCGGCGAGCGCGAGAAACCCGAGCGAAACGAGCCAGCCGGCGGGCACGTGCCCGCGCGCGAGCGCCAGCCCGGCGAAGAGCGCGAGTCCGAGTGTCAGCACGCCCTCGAGGATGCGGTCGAACGCGGTCAGCGAAAGTAGCGGCGCGCGCGTTTCGGATCGCGCGGTGGCCGCCGGCAGAAACTCGCCGACCCGGCCCGGCGTGATGAGCCCGAAGAACTTGACACGAAAATAGAGCGCCGCGACCCGGCGGCGGGGCGCCGGAATTCCCGCCAGCGCGCACAGGCGTTCCCACTTCAGAATGCGCACGTATTGCGCGAGCGCGAACACCAGAACGACAACCGCGAGCGGAACCGGCTTCGTCTCCGCAAGCGCGCCGAGCGTTTCCCGCCAGCCCAGTCTGTGTTCCATATACGCGAAGAGAAGGAGCCCCAGGCCGATTTGAATCAGCTTCCCCGCCGTCAAGAACGCGCCCCCTTCTTCGCTTTTCTGGCGAGCGCGTACCGGATCATGCCGAACCGCGGGGCGAGGAATTCAGGCGAAACCGCGAAGGGGAAAACGGAAAGCCCCCCCTCCTCGACGAGCGCGAGGCCGTCCCCTTCATGCAGAGCGCGGAGCGGAGCGCGCCGGAACGGCTTTTCGTAAATGCCGGGCATGACGAGCGGGCGGGCGAGCGACCACCACGAGTAGAGGTTCGGCACGAACGTCGCGAGAAGCCCTCCCGGGCGAAGACACGCGATCAGGTTCGCGACGAGTCGCCGCTGCACGTCGGGCTCGAAATGCTCGATCAGCCCGTCGGTAAACACGAGATCGAACGTCTCCCGGCGCGCGGCTCCGAACGCCGTGTCGAGGAGGTCGTCGGTCGTGTACTCGGCCGCGGCGTTCCCGGTCACCTCGCGCGCGATCGCCAGCGCTTCTTCGGAGCGGTCGAGCGCCGTCACGCGGCACCCTTCCCCCTGAAAGAACGCGCTGAAGTATCCGGAACCGCAGCCGGCGTCGAGAACGTCCATCCCGGACGCGAGGTGCGGGCGCAGAATGCGTTCCATGCGCCGCTTCGACCAGCTCACGCGCGTGAACCGCCCGCCCTTCGCCTGCTTCCAGTAGCCGTTCCAGTCGCTCGCTTTCATGCGAGCATGATACGAGAGGCGGACTTCGCGCGTCCAGACACGCCGCCGCGCATTTCGTTGACCCGATTCCGCGCGGGAGAGTACGATCCCGCCGTGAAGGAGAAGCGCGCCATATTGCCCGGGTTTCGTCGCGAACTGGAGCGCATCCCTCCCTACCGCGTATTCACGCCCGCGCACGAGATCAAGCTGAACCAGAACGAGTCGCCGATCGATCTCCCGGCCGCTCTGCGTGAACAGATCCTGATACGGCTCCGCGAAACTCCCTGGAATCGCTATCCGGATTATCCCGCGCGCCCTCTCGAGAGCCTGATCGCGAAACGGATCCGTGTCGCGAAAGCGCGCGTGATGGTCGGGCACGCGTCGAACGAGCTCCTGTACGCCACGGCGCTCGCGACGCTCGAACGGGGAAAGACGATGGTGACCGGCGCGCCCGGGTATCCGGTTGCGAAGCTGGCGGCCACGCTCGCGGGCGGCCGGATCGTCGAAGTGCCTGCCGACGCCCGGTATCAATATGAAGTCGACCCGATCATCGCCGCGATCAGAAAGCACGATCCGCGCCTCGTTTTTCTCCCTTCGCCGAACAATCCGACCGGCTCGACGCTTTCGCGCGATGATGTCGCGCGGATCTGCGACGCGACCGGCAATCTCGTCATGATCGACGAAGCGTATCGCGAGTTCTCGGGCATCGCGATCCAGGCGCTGCTCGGTCGCTTTCGCAATCTCGTGCTGCTGCGTACTCTCTCCAAGGCCGCGCGCCTTGCCGCATTCCGCATCGGCTATCTCGTCGGCGACCCCGACGTGCTGTCGCGGATCGAACGCGCGAAGCCGCCCCATTCGATCGACGTGCCCGCGCAGATCGCGGGCGAAACGCTCTTCGCGAGCCGCGACATGCTGAAGGCCGAGATCGCGCGCGTCAGGCGGGAGCGGACGCGGGTCATGAAATCGTTCGCGAAACTTCCCGGCGTCGACGTGTTTCCGTCGCGCGCCAACTTCTTTCTGATCCGCACGGAAGACGCCGCGGACTTCGACAAGGCGCTGCTCGCTCAGGGCATCCTGATCCGGGCCGTGGGCGCCGCGCCGACCGCGCCCCCGGCGCTCAGAAACTGTCTGCGGATATCGCTCGGGACGAATCGGGAGAACAACGCACTCGTCGCGGCGGCACGACGTTACTTCCGGGGAGGTGACCGATGAGCCGGCGCCCGAAACTCGACCGCCTGCGCGCGCGCATCCGCGAGATCGACCGCAGGATCCTCGAACTGGCGGACGAACGGGTCAGGCTCGCGGAAGAAGTCGGACAATGGAAGCTCGAGAACAGCCTTCCGGTGCGCGACTTCGAAACGGAACGCGAAGTGCTCGCGAACGCGGAGCGCATCTGCCTCGAATTCGATCTCGAACCGACGCTCGGCCGCGAAATCATCCGCGCGCTGATCGGCGGCGCGGTGAAAGTGCAGGAAGAAATCCGGGAGCGCCGGTTTCACGGATCGAAGCGGCGCATCGGCATTCTGGGCGGCCGCGGGAAGATGGGGGCGTGGATGGCGCGGTATCTCTACTCGCGCGGCCACGACGTGCTCGTGCACGACATCGCGGGCCGCCTGCCGGGCTTTCGCAACACGAGCCGGCTCGAAAAAGTGCTCGCGGAGTGCGAAGTCCTGATCGTGGCCGTGCCGCTCGCAGACGCGAAAGATTTCTATCGCACCGTGCGTCGCGCGAAACCGGGCGGGATCATCGTGGATCTCTTCAGCCTGAAGAGCCCGATTCTGACCGAGATCGAGCGGGCGCGCGCCGCCGGACTGCGGGTCACGAGCCTGCACCCGCTGTTCGGGCCCGACGTCTATCTGCTCTCGGATTGCATTCTGCTGCTGGCGAGCTGCGGCGACGGGGACGCGGACAGGAGCGTGGCCGACCTGTTCGCGGGCACGAGCCTCGAGATCGTAACGATGACCGTGGAAGAACACGACCGCGCGATGGGACTCGTGCTCGGCCTCTCACACGGCGTCAACTTCGTATTCACGGAGGCGCTGGCGCGAAGCGGGCTTTCCGCGGCTGCGCTCCGCAAGGTCGCCACGACGACCTACAAGAAACAGAGCGCAACCGCGTCGGAAGTGGCCCGCGAGAACCCGCGCCTTTACTACGATATCCAGCACCTGAACCGCTACTCACCCGAAGTCTTCGCGCTCTTCGAGCAGTCGCTCGCGACGTTCAGGAAAGCCGCGACGAGCCGCGACCCCCGAGCCTTCACGAAACTCGTGGAGCGCGGCCGCGCGTTTTTCGACGAAGAACGCTAGCGCGCCTTCCCCGAC
>JABDJQ010000549.1 GCA_013002425.1 Gemmatimonadota bacterium | reverse complement strand
GCGGATCTCGGCAATGCCGAGCGCGAAGCCCGCGCATGCGGCGATCGCGAGAATCAGGATGATCGTCTGAATAACTGGTTTCACGCTGGTTCCCGCGCCACTCAGCGCACGAGGAGCATCGATTTGGTTTCGGCGAAGCCGTGCCCGCGCAGGCGGTAGAAGTACTTGCCCGACGCGACCGCACGCCCGCGATCGTCGGTACCGTCCCACGGAATCCTCTGCATGCCCGATTCGCGGGCGGTCCCGTTCACCAGCGAGCGAACCAGCCTGCCCCGCAGATCGTAAACAGCCAGCTCGACCGGATCGCCGCGTTCGGCGAAGTAAACGATCGTGGTGGCGGGGTTGAACGGATTCGGCGCGTTCCACGCGAGCCGTCCGGATGCCTCCGGCACGTACGACGGCACGTCGACGCTCTCGAGAAGATCGAACCGGATCACGTGGAGTCCGAGATCGATGTCGCTCGCGATCACGAGTCCCGACGGGAGAAACGGATAGACGCCCCAGTTTCCGGCGTAGAGCGCGGGCCCGCCACCCAGATACGTGTCGTAATAGCCGATCTCGACCGGCGCGGCAGGATCGCTGACATCCACGACGCGCACGCCTTCCGTGTAGTACGAAATGTATGCGATATCGTCGCGCACGAACACGTTGTGAATGCTCGTCGCGCCGCCGCTCTGATACTGGCTGACCTGGACGATGTTCTGCTTGTCGGCGATGTCCCAGATCCGAAGACGTCCGCCGCCCGTTTCGTCGACGCCGGCAAAGTAGCGTTTGTCGCCGAGGAGCCAGCCCGCGTGGGGGTTTGCCCCCGCGTAGGTCCAGCTCGCGGCTTCGATCAACGTCGAGTCGTTCGGATTCGCGATGATGTGCATCTGATTGTCGCTGATCCCGCCGGCGTAAATCGTGTCGTCGAAAACATACAGATCGTGAATGTAGTAGTTGATCGAAGCGTTCCAGAGCGCCGTCTGCACCGGGTTCACGGGATCGCTCAGGCTGAAGACGTGCGTGCCGACCGGCGATCCGCACGCGTAACCGAGCGCGCGTGTCGTGTCGATGAAGATGTTGTGCGCCGTCGTGAACTCCGCGTCCCAAGTGTTCACGAGCACCGGGTTCTGCGGGTCGGCGAGATCGACGATCTGCAGTCCCGTACCGGCGCCGGCGCCCTCGGTAACGATATACGCATGGTTCGCGTAGGTCTTGACGTCCCGCCAGTCCGAGTTCGGCCCCGCGATATAGCCGACCTGCTGCGGATTCGCGGGATCGGCCAGGTCGTAGAAGATCGTGCCGTTCTCGTGCCCCATGATCGCGTATTCGTTGCCCGCGGAATCCACGTATCCCCAGATGTCGCTGTAGCGCCCGCCGTACTCGTCCTTCTGACCGAGCAGAGTCATGTTGAGGCGGGGGCCCTGCAGGACGCCGGTGTCGGAGGAGCCGGCGCTGATTCCGCAGGGCGTGTAGGCGAATACTTCGTAGGTGTACGCCCCGGGCGGAGGATCGACGTCGATACAGCTCGTGCTGTTCGGCGGCAGGTCGCAGATCGTCAGGCCGCCGCGATACACGATGAACCCGGCTTCGCCTTCACCGGTATCGTCCCAGGTTATGACGACGTTGTTCGAGCCCGTGTCCGTCGCCGCGCAGTTTTCGGGCGCGGGCGGGGTGAACGTCCATACGTTCGCGATCAGACTGCAGGCCACCGACTGACCCGCTCCGTTGAACGCCGCGATCGCGCAGACGTAAGACCCTTCGGCGAGACCGGTCGCGAAGCACATCTGCGCGTCCGGGCCGGTTTCGCAGTAGAGACTGTCGTCGATCCAGACTCGGTAGCCGTCTTCATTCGAAGCGTTGTCGGTCCAGGTGATCGAAAGCGACGGTTCGCATCCGGCGGCGTCGCATCCCGAGGGAGGGTCGGGGAGCTGCGCGGAAACTTCGGGCGCGAGCACGATCAGTGCGGCGAGAGGCAGTGAAGCAGCCGCGAGCAGTCGCGCGAAGACGGACACGAGCGTGGCGAAACGGGGCGGATTACACATTCGTCTGCCTTTCGAGAGCATGCTCGACGAAACGGGAGAGGAGCGTCAGGCACTCGGGCGTCGGCCGGAACGCGGCGATGATGGCGTCGACGTCGGCGTTCGCCTCCGTATAGTTCGCGTCGTAGATGCGAAGCCTGTATCCGAGTTCGCCCTCCGTGAGTTCGGGGTGGAACTGAGTGGCGTAGATCGGGGCGTTCCCGACGCGAATGGCATGGCAGGGCGCCGACTCGCTCCCCGCGACCACGACGACCGAGTTGTCGGGCGGCATCTCGAGCACCCAGTCGTGATGCCCCATCTGGGCGTCGAACATTCCGGGAAGATGGCCGAATACGGGGTCGGCCGCGCCTTCCTCCGTCAGCATCATCGAGTACGTGCCGAGTTCGAGCCTGTCCTCGATTCGACCGATCGCACCGCCGAGTCCTTCGATCAGCAGATGGAGCCCGAAGCACGCGCCGAACATCGGCTTTCCCCAGGCAACGAACCGGGGCACGAGCGCGATGAAGAGTTCGATTCCCGGGTGGCGTTTTCCGGAAAGCGCATAGTCGCCCGACCCCCCCATGAAATAGCCGTCGTACTCCGCGATGCGCGCGGCATCGGGCGGATCTTCGAGCACGTTCCAGAACGTGAGGTCTTCGGGCGCAATTCCCGTATGAATCAGAAAGCACGCCTGCTCGTGTTCGAGCATGACGTCGTCGGGATCGCGAAACTGAAATAAAATCCAACGCATCTCCATATTATACCTGAATCGGATGAACGCTGCTCGGGCGGGGGTATGGCTCATGCGTGGGCTCTGCTAGACTCGTGACATGAGAAAAAGCTATCCCACGCTGGATTCGTTCGTGCACTGGCGAGAAACGGAGCGCCCGATCGTCTGGGCGGACCGGTTCGGGCGCGCCGCTCCGCTCGAAGTCGAAATCGGCTACGGAAACGGCGAGTATCTGATCCGGCGGGCGACCGAGCATCCGGACAGGAACTTCGTCGGCATCGAGCTCTACTGGGAATCGATCAAGCGAGCGATGCGGCGGATCAAACGGGAAGGCGTCGATAACGTTCGACTGCTGCTCGGTGACGCGAGCGAGATCCTGCCGCGGGTTTTCGAGCCGGGCACGCTCGACCATGCGTACTCGCTCTTTCCATGCCCGTGGCCGAAGGGCCGGCACGAGCATCACCGCCTTTTCACGACCGCGTGTCTCCAGGTCATCAACAGCAGGCTGAAGCCGAACGCCGTCCTGAAGATCGTCACGGACCACGCGGCGTTCCGCGACTGGGTTCTGTCGCAGACGAACGGCGCCGGGTTCGATGTCACGTGCACCGAAAAGCCGGCAGGGTTCGAGACGAAGTACGAACGAAAGTGGATCGAGAGCGGGCAGCAGATCTTCTACGAAATCAACATGACCAGGGCGATCGCGATAGATCGCCCGCTGACCGGGGATTATCCGATGAAAACGTATCGACTGGACGACTTCAACGCGGCCGCTTTCGCGCCGGAAGGGTGCACGGGAAGCGTGGTCGTCGAGTTCAAGGAATGGATATTCGACCCCGACCGGGAGAAGGCGATGATTCGCGCGTTCGTCGGCGAACCGGACATGAAGCAGAACGTGTGGATCGAAATTGCGAAGAAGGACGGGGTCTGGATTCTGCGGCCGGCGATCGGCGGCGGCGCCATTCCTACGCGCGGGCTTCAGGTCGCGCTCGACCGCGTGCGGGACGCGGCGTTACGGAAGCGGCCGCGCGAGGTTCAGGCTGAATAGCCCGTTCGAGTCGAACCATCGCTCCGCAAGCGCGAAACGCGCCTCGTGAAACAGCGAGTCGATCTCGTCGATCGAGTATTTGTGCGAGTTCTCCGTATGAATTCGCTCGCCGGCTCCGAATGAAAACGTGCGGCCGATCTCGTCGATCGCCACTTCCTGTGACTCTTCGCTTACGAGAAACATCTGAATGCTGCCCGATTCGGAGTTGAACTTCGCTTCGTGACGAAACCGCGCGCGGTCGAAGTGGCCGCCGAGTTCCGCGTTGATCCGGTCGAGCAGATTCAGGTTGAAATCGGCCGTGACTCCGGCGGCATCGTTGTACGCGTTTTCGAGAATGCCGACGTCTTTCCGCAGATCGATCCCGATGAGCAGGCCGTCGCGCTCGCTGAGCGATCCGCGCACGTTGCGCAGGAACGCAATCGCCTGGCTTCGCGTCAGATTGCCGATCGTGGAGCCGAGCCAGATCACCAGTTTCGCTCCGGATTCGGCCGATTCGATGCGGCGGAGCCCGTCCTCGAAATGGCCGGCGATGGCGTGAACCGTAAGCCGGCGGTGACGTTCGAGAAGCTGCAGCGAGCTCTCGCGCAGGATCTCTTCGGAGATGTCGATCGGTTCGTAGCGGAGCGAGCCGTGTTCCGCGATCCACGCCGAAATCAGCAGGTCCGTCTTCGCCGAGCTCCCGCTGCCGAGTTCCACGAGAATCGTGTCTCGCGGGAAGCGCCGCGCGATTTCTCGGGAGCGCTCCACGAGAATCTCACGTTCCGAGCGCGTTAGGTAGTACTCGGGCAGTTCGCAGATCCGCTCGAAGAGCAATGAGCCGGTTTCGTCGTAGAAGAAGCGGCAGTCGAGCTTTTTGGGATCGCGGGACAGGCCCGCCTCGACCGCTTCGGCGAAAGATTCGCTCTGCAGCTGTTCGCCTTCGATCAGGCGAAATCGACTTTGTGCGGCGGCCGGGATCACAGAAACCTCACTTGAAACGATACGGGCGTCGCGGGGATCGCGGCGATCGCCGGGGGCGCGGCAATCGCGACAATCGCGTTCCGATTAATCGGAGCCTACCATCATTCGTCATTCAGTGACCAGTCGTAGTCCAGTTTCTTCAGATCGAGGTCGCCCCGGTGCTCCGCGATGAACGTTTGCGCGGCGTCGGGAGCGTAGCGCAGCAGAAAGCCGATACGATCGCCGCCGTCCCGTTCGAAATCCTCCCGAAACCAGAAGAGGATTTCCGATACGCGCACGGTCGGGTTCTCGCCGCCCAGGAAGCCGCTCTCCATGCCGAAGCGCAGGCCTTTCTCCTCGTTCGCGAAGAACGCGCGTGTGACGCGGTCGAGCTGTTCGTCGAGCGTTTCGGGACGGTACGCCTCCGCGATCAGGTCGGGGCACGAGAACGAAGCGCAGTTGATCGCAAAATGAATGCGCGGGTCGCCGAGCGGACGGAGGAACTCGTGCTCGATCGCGTCGAGCGACTGCTTCTCGCCGCCCACGATCCATCCCTCCCAGTTCCAGCGGTCGCCGCGCGGAATGTCTTTGATGCTCTCGATGCCGGGGTAGTGATTCAGGATGAGCTTGATCGTGAACGCGTTGTAGGCGTTGATCCAGAACGCTTTCTTCTGGTCGGCACTCATCTTCGCGACGTCGGTCCTGGCGATGGTTGCGAGATAAGCGTCCAGCCGCGCTTCGTCTTTCTGAAACCCGGCATAATCGACAATGCCTTTCTCGACATGCTCTGCCAGCAACTCGCCGAACGAGTCGTGGAGTTCCGCAGCTGCGGGCGTCGAGGAGGTCAGCAGCGCGACAGCTGCGGCGAGAATCCATGTCCTGTCGATCATGTCGGTCGTTCCTTGTTGAAAAGCCTGCGAGAGTCGAAGCCTGCGAACGAAAACCGTTCGAAATGCGAACGATCTATCGCGTGAACGAAAACCACTTCTCGAACAGCGATTTGACGAACGGCGTGAGGCGCGTCCGGTTGTAGGCGTCGCCGAGCCGCTTGATCGCTTCCGCCTGCGTCGGGTACGGATGGATCGCTTTCGCGATCGTGCCGAGTCCCGCGCCGGCCGCCATCGCCACGGTGATTTCGCTGATGAGATCGCCCGCGTGTTTCGCCACGATCGTGGCGCCCACGATTTTGTCGGTTCCCTTGCGAACGTGAATCTTGACGAGGCCGTTTTCTTCATCGAGGATCGCGCGGTCCACGTGCGAAAAATCCTCCGTGTACGTGTCGATCTCGATTCCGCGTTCCTTCGCCTCGCCGGGGTAGAGGCCTACGTGCGCGATTTCAGGGTCGGTGTAGGTCGCCCATGGCACCGTGAGAGCGCTCGCCTTGCCGCGCCCGGGAAAGAGCGCGTTGCCGATCACGATGCGCGCGAGCGCGTCGGCCGTGTGCGTGAACTGATACTGCGAGCAGATGTCGCCGGCGGCGAAGATATTCGGATTCGACGTGCGCAAACGATCATCGACCGTGACTCCGTGTTTCGTGCAGGCGACGCCGGCCACTTCGAGCCCGAGCCCTTCGACGTTCGGTTTGCGCCCGGCGGCGACAAGAACGCGATCGGCTTCGAGAGCGGTCTGGTTTCCGTCCGCCGTCTCGAGCGTGGCGATGACGCGCGCGCCTCTCTTCTTGAGACTCGCGATCTTGACGCCGAGTTCCAACTGAATTCCGTCGGCCACGAGGGCGGCCCGCACGATCTCCCCGGCGTCTTCGTCTTCTTTGATCAGAATGCGCGACGCCATTTCGAGAATCGTCACATTCGATCCGAATCGCCGGAACGACTGCGCCATCTCGCACCCGATCGGGCCCGCGCCGATCACGATCAGATCCTTCGGAAGTTCGGTCAGTTCGAAGAGCGTCTCGTTCGTAAGATATTCGATGTCGCCGAGACCCGGGATCGGAGGCGCCGCAGCCCGCCCGCCGGTCGCGATGCACGCCTTGCTGAATTCGATGACCCGGCCGTCGACCTCGACCTTGTTCCGGCCGACGAACTTAGCCTCTCCGAGATAGACGTCGACGCCGAGGTCGCGAAACCGCTGCGCGGAATCGTGCGGCGCGATCTTCGCGCGCAGCCGGCGCATGCGCTCCATGACGGCGGGAAAGTCGACGCGCGGTTCGCTCCCGGTCCGGATTCCGAGATCGCCTGCGCCCCGCACCTCCGCGTACGCCTTGGCGACACGGAGCAGCGCCTTCGAAGGGACGCAGCCGACGTTCAGGCAGTCTCCGCCCAGCATGTTCTTTTCGATGAGCGCCGCTTTTGCGCCGAGGCCCGCGGCGCCGGCGGCTGTCACGAGCCCCGCCGTGCCTCCGCCGATCGCGACGATATTGTACCGGCCGTCGGGTTTCGGGTTCGTCCAGTCGGGCGGATGGACGTTCGCGATCAGTTTCTGATTGTGTTCGTCGTTCGGAAGCATTTCGACCGTGTCGCTCATGACCCCGCCCGTGACGGCGCGCCGGCCGCCTGTTCGCGTTCGTCCCTGCGGATCGCTTCGTTCAGCGCCCGCTTCGAAATCCGCGTCACGAATACCGTAACGATCACGGTAGCCAGCAGGCCCGCGGCGAACAGAACCTGCTGCCCGGCGCCCCCCTCCACGTTGCCCGCGAAGAGATCCGAAATGTTCTTCGCCGCGCTCCCGAGATAGACGTACATCAGCGTTCCCGGCAGCATGCCGATCCACGACGCGAAGAAGTAGTCTCTGAAGCTCACCTTCGTAACGCCGTACGCGTAATTCAGCAGATTGAACGGGAAGACCGGCGAGAGCCGCGTCAGCAGCACGATCTTGAAGCCCTCGCGCCCCACGGCTTCGTCGATTGCCTGAAACCGGCTGTTCGACCGCACTCTCGCTTCGACCCGGCCGCGTGCGAGTTTGCGCCCGATCAGAAACGCCGCGGCCGCGCCGAGGGTCGCGCCGATCGAAACGGCGATGCCGCCCGTGACCAGGCCGAAAACGAACCCCGCGCCGAGGGTGATGAGGGAGCCCGGGATCAGCAGCACGCACGCCACGATATAGGCGCCCGCGAGTAACACCGGCCCGGCGGGACCCATTTCCGCGGCGGCCGTCAGCAGACGCTGGATCCAGTCGTTGACCGGCAGCCAGCGAAACAGGGCGAAGAGACCCGCGGCCGCTGCGAGCGCAAGGGCGATGCGGGCGGCATTTGATTTCATGAAGACCTCCGGCGGGGCGGGGCGAAAGACAACGTCGGCTCTTACGATTCGGTCGTGAGTGCCGTCTTCTTCTCCGATGTTACAGCGGGTTCGTCGCCGAACGAAAGAACGTCCATCGGGCAGACCGTGACGCAGATGCCGCAGCCGATGCACGAAGAGTCGTCGTTCGTCAGCGGCTCCTGCTTCAGCGCATAGCTCATGACGTCGATCCCGACCTGGCAGTTCCGCGTACATTCGGTGCACGCGATGCATTTGTCGTTCGACTTGATCTGAAACCGGCCGAACCATTTCGAATAGAGCCCCATGAGTTTGGCGAGCGGGCACCAGAAACGACACCACACCTTGCCGCCGAGAAACGGATAGAGCGTGACGGGCAGGATGCCTACGAGCCAGACATCGACGTAGATCCGGTAGATATGAAGGCCGGCTTCGGACGGCGCGCGCACGAACGCGATCGAGTCTTTGATCAGAATGCCGACCGTGACGACGACAGCGAAGACGAGCACGGCCATGTTCATCCATTCCCAGCGAATCGATTCCTTCCCCTTCGGCGCGAGGTGCCGCCAGCGGTCGCCGAGCGTTTCCGCGAGGCCGCCGCAACCGCAGATCCACGAACAGAAGCGCTTGCCGTGAAAAAACGACAGTATCGGAATGAGCACGAACGTGAGCACTACGCCCCAGACGATCCAGATCTGATGCGGGTCGTAGAAGAACGTATAGAAGAAGAGGGGCCACGCGTACACGACACCGTACGAGCGCCACGCCTGCCCCGCGAACTGCGGATCGTTCGCGAGCGTGTCGCCGACCCAGTTCATCTGCACGGCCCACTGAAACAGAAACTCGGGGATCAGGAAGAAGAAGACCCACTGAAACCCGATCAGCGAAACGTAGCGCCAGATCTGGAAGCTGTCTTTGCGGTCGAAGCCCCAACGTTTCATCGCCTGAATGCCGAACACGGTCATGAGAACGGTGTAGAGCACCGTGTACCAGAACGACCACGGCCTGTCGCCGAACGAGAGAGCTTCGAAGCCCCATCCGCGGAACGGCCAGAACTCTTCTCCGTTGCCGACTTTTGCGCCGTAGACGGTGAAGCAGGCGAGAAACGAGATGCCGAGCCACGAGTATCTGTTGCCGCGCGACGCCGTCACGAAGAGCGCTGCGACGGCGAGCAGCGCGAGCGCGCCGCTTGCGAGCGGGGGAACGTTCGCCGCGAGACCGGCCATGCGCGCGTCGGGGCCGTAGAGACCGGCGAAGAAGAGCGCCGCCACGGTGAGGCCGAGGCTCGCGAGCCAGTTGCCGCGCCATTCGTTCTCGAGCCGGATGCCGACCGAGCGCAGGAAGCCGACGGGCAGTTCGGCGCCGACGAGCACGAACGCGTGATCGAATTTTCGTTCTTCCTCGCGCTTCGCTCCGCCTTCTTGCCGCTCCAGTGTGTAAATGCCGTCATCGAAGCGAGTCACGTTCGATTCGTACACGACCTCGACCCGGCCCGCGTCGACCGCGGCTTTCAGAAGGCGTTCGTTGTCCTTGAACACACGCCCGAACTCCGCGCCGCGATAGCTGAGCGTGACCCGGTTCGCTTCGGAGAGCACGAGGGCGGCTTCGATCGCGCTGTTGCCGCCGCCGACCACGAGAATGTCTTCTCCCTCGTAAATGCGGGGCGAATAGAGGCGGTGATAGACGCGTTCCTGCTCTTCGCCCGGGACGCCCAGCTTGCGCGGATTGCCGCGCTGGCCGATCGCGATGATCACGCGCCGCGCGCGGTACTCGCCCTTCGAAGTCTTGACGACGAACGGCGACTTCCTGTCGGGGCGCGTGATCGACTCGACGCCCTCTTCGCGGCGCACGTCGAGATCGTTTTCGGTGATCATCGCGTTCCAGCGCGCGACCAGATCTTCCTTGCGCGCGCCGTCGAGCCACAGCTTCCCCTTCGGCGGTTTGGTGTCGGGCTCGGCGTAGACCCATTTCTTCTCGGGGAAGTTTTCGATGGTGTTCGCGATCTTGCTCTTCTCGAGCAGCAGGCACGAGAGCCCCGCCTCTTTCGCCTCGAGTGCTGCGTTCAGGCCCGCGGCTCCCGCGCCCGCGACCACGACGTCGTACACGTTCGGGTCGCCCCCCTTCGCTCCCGGGAGCGAGGCGATGTGATGAATGACTTCGTACCCCTGTTCCATCGCGAGCTTGATCACCGGGGCGCCGGCGAGGTCGCCGATGATGAACATGTCGTCGACGTTCGACTCGTTGTGCGCGCGAAGTTCCGGCCTCCGGTTCGGCATGTTCGCGGTATCGAGCAGACGGTCGAGAGGGCGTTTTATGAAGTTCAGCATGAAATCGAACGGTCCTCTCTCAGGTCGGATTTACTTCGGAACGGGAGAGCGGTTCGAGGGCGCGGCCGCAGTGAAGACACAGGTTCGCCGAAGGGTGGTTCGCTTTGCCGCAGTCAGGGCACCGAAGGGAAGCTCTCGTCGTCGGGACCTTACGGAGGCCGGTCACGTGGAACTCCGTTTCGCGCGCCGGCTTTGCAAGCACGATCGCGAGGCCGATCACGTTCAGAGCGAACCCGATTGCGAAGCTCGAACCGGCCGGAATCCCCTTGCGGACGGCGACGAATGCAGCGCCCCCTCCGGTCAGCACGCCGAGCAGCACGTAGCATCCGATCCAGAACGGGAGCCTGCTCCCGCCCAGGCGCTGGGGCGCCGAGTCGGCCTGGAAGAGGGCGGCGCGCGGTTCGATGCCCGCGGTCAGCGGGTCGAGGCCGCCGGTGCGTTCGAGTTCACGGAAATGTTCCTGGCACGCGGGGGAGCAGAGGGGAATCGCGCGCCCCTTATAAAGAACGGAATGTTCGGCCGCCGTGTGTGCGTTGCCGCAGAGAAGACAGGGGGGCGGGTCTGCCGCCGCACATTGTCCGGCGAATGCCGCGCCGAGAATCAGCAGAAACGAAATCAGCATCGTGAGTCGGTTCGTCAACGGCAGCCGTTTCCTTTCATGACGCGCGTGCGGTTTCGCCGTGAGCGTTCTCCGCCAGTACGTACGAACCATACCGGGAGTGACCGGCCGAGTCGAGCGCGGTTACGCAAGCGCGCGATCTCGTTTCAGATGTGCCGGCACGATCCGGTTTTCGAGAAGATCGAACAGAAGCTCCGTCAATATCGCCAGAAGCGCGGCCGGAATCGCGCCTTCGAGAATCAGCGACGTGTCGTTCAGCGCGAGCCCGGTGACGATCGGCTCGCCGAGTCCGCCCGCGCCGATAAACGCGGCGAGCGTAGCCGTTCCGATGTTGATGACCGCCGCCGTCTTGATGCCGGCCAGAATGAGCGGCGCCGCGAGCGGAATCTCGACATGCCGCAGACGCTGCCAGGCGGTGAGTCCGATGCCGCGCGCGACGCGCTTCAGATCGGGGTCGATTGCGAGCAGCGCGGCGGTCGTGTTTCGCAGAATGGGAAGGAGCGCGTAGAGAAAAAGCGCGACGATCGCCGGCCGGAAGCCGATGCCGAGCACGGGAATCATGAACGCGAGAAGTGCGATCGAAGGAATCGTCTGCAGCAGCCCCGCGAGATAGAGAACGGGCCGTGCAAGCGCGCGCGTGCGATAGATCAGGACGCCGAGCGGAACGGCGGCGAGAATGCCGAGCGAAAGCGCGACGAGCGTGAGTTGAAGGTGACGGGCGCCGCGCCTGATCACCGCGTCGAGGCGGCTTTCGCGCGCGGGCGCGCGGTCCGCGTTCGATACGCCTGCCTCGTTCCGGCCGGCGCGCGTTTCGAAAAACCGGTGCGCCACTTCCGCGAACGTGCGGTCTTCGAGCAGTACCCTGCCGTTCATGGCCTGCATCGCCGCCTCGTCGATCGCGCCCGCAAGACGCTCGAGCGCGGGGCGAACGCGCGATTCCACGTCAGGCGCCACGAGGGGCGCGGCCTGATACTCGGGGAAATACGCGCGATCGTCCGCGAGCAGAACGAGGTCGTACTTCTGTATGTCTCCGTCGGTCGAGTAGCAGTCGGTGGCGTCGAGTTTTCTCGTGCGCATCGCTTCGTACGCGAGGCCGTGCTCGATTCCCGCCGGCTTCTGCGGAAGCCCGTATCGCGCGGCGAGCCCCGGCCATCCGTCCTGACGATTCAGGAACTCGTGACTGAACGCGATCGCGAGCGAGGGGTGTGCGGCGAGGTCGCCGATCGACGCGAGCGACAAACTCGCCGCGGTCTCCCTTCGAACGGCGATCGCATACGTGTTGTCGAAGCCGAGCGACGGGAAGAGCGCGAGTCCGGTTTCCGTGCGCACGATCTTCTGCAGGTCGGAGAACGACGAGCGCGTTTCGCGTTTCAGGATCGCCTGTTCGATCGTGCCCGAGTATTCGGGATAGAGATCGATCTCGCCGTTTCTGAGCGCCTCGTAACAGACGAGAGTTCCGCCGAGCCCGAAGCGGCGCTCGACCGCGATGCCGTCCCGCTCGAGCGCCTGCGCGAGCAGTTCCCCCAGAATGTAGCCTTCGGTGAAATTCTTCGAGCCGACGCGGATCGGATCCTGCGCGTGGGCGGAAACCGGCGCGAGAGCCGCGAGAGCCGCAAGCGTCACGAGCGCGGCCGATATCGCCATGCGTGCGCCCGCCCGCTTCATCGCGACTCCTCGTACGCGCGGAAGAAGCCCGCGACGAAGTCGTTCGCAGGCTGCGCCAGTATCGTCCGTGTTTCCGCCTGCTGCTCGACGCGCCCCTCGTTCACGACCACGATTTCGTCGGCGAGCTTCTGCGCCTCGTGCAGATCGTGCGTAACGAGTACGATCGTTCTCCTGCCCGCCTCGCGGATGCGTTCGAACTCGCGATGCACTTCGCCGCGCGTCAGCGGATCGAGCGCACCGAACGGTTCGTCGAGGAGGAACAGCGGCGGGTCGAGCATCATCGCGCGGCAAAGTCCCACGCGCTGCATTTCGCCGCCGGAGAGTTCGTGCGGGTGTCGCGCTTCGTAATGTTCCGGGAGTTCGACGAGCGCCATGAGTTCACGCACGCGGTCCCGTCGCCGCGCTTCGTCCCAGCCGCTCATCTCCGCGAGGATCGCGATATTACGCCCCACGTTCCAGTGCGGGAAGAGCCCGATTCCCTGCACCGCGTAACCGATCTTTCGACGGAGCGCGGGTAACTCTGCGTAGTCGACCGGCGCGTCGAAAACCCGCACGCCGCCCGAGTCGGGGCGGACCATGCCGTTGATCATCTGGAGAAGGGTGGACTTGCCGCTGCCGCTCGGGCCGATGATCGCCGTCGTTCGGTTGGCCGGAATCGAAAGCGAGACGGAATCGGCCGCAATCTCCCTTCCGTATCGCTTCGAAACCGAATCGAACTGAACGACGCTCATGGTCCCCCTGCTGCGCTCGCGTTACTCCGTTTCCGCGTCTCCGGGGAGCGCAAAATGCGTCGTGACGTCGGCGCGGTCATCGTGGCGTTCGATCGCGAGCGCGATCAGCCTGTCCAGGAGTTCGTCGTACGGGATTCCGCTGGCGTCCCACATCTTCGAGTACATCGAAATCGGGGTGAAGCCCGGGATCGTGTTGATCTCGTTCAGGTAGATCGTGCCGTCGTTCCTGTCGAGCAGGAAGTCGACGCGCGCCATGCCGGCGCACTCCGCGGCGACGAACGCCCGGCACGCGGCCTTCTGCACGGCGCGCATCGTCTTCTTCGGCAGATCGGCCGGAATGTATAGAGCGCTCGTGTCGTCGACGTATTTCGCGGCGTAGTCGTAGAACTCGCCGGCCGGAACGATTTCACCCGGCAGCGACGCCATCGGCTCGTCGTTCCCGAGGACGCCGCACTCGATTTCGCGGGCGTCGATCCCCTCTTCGATCACGATCTTCGTGTCGTACTTCGCCGCCTCGTTCATGGCGTCGTCGAAGAAAGCGATGTCGGAGATCTTCGAGATCCCGACGCTCGAACCCATGTTGGCCGGCTTCACGAAGAGCGGCAGCCTGAGCGATTCGACCCGCGCGCGCACGGAGTCCGGGTCGCGGCGCCACGAAGCGCGACTCACGGCGACCCACGGCGCCACGTCGAGACCCGCGTCGCGCGCGATCCGCTTGAACAGGTCCTTGTCCATGCAGAGCGCAGAGCCGGCGACGCCGGAACCGACGTACGGGATGCCCGTCAACTCGAGAAAGCCCTGCACGGTGCCGTCTTCGCCCATCGGCCCGTGCAGCACGGGAAAGATCACGTCGACCGGGCGCCGGGCGGACTGATTCGCGACGAGCGATCCGAGACCGCCGCGCGCGCGATCTTCCTCCGTGATCTCGTCATGATAGGCGGGCTTCGGTCCGCCGAGCCCGAGCTGCGACTGCTGCGCCAGGAGCGCGTGCGCCTTCGGGTGCACGATCCAGTCACCCTCGCGCGTGATGCCGATCGGGACGACCTCGTATCGCCCGGAGGCGCGCAGCGTTTTCATCACGGCCTTCGCCGAAACGAGAGAGACGTCGTGCTCCCCCGAGCGTCCGCCGAAAAGAACGCCGATCCGCAGCTTCTTCTGTTTCTCTGATGACACGTTCATCTCGCTTCTAATCGACCGATACCTGTTGAAGGCGCTTTCCCCGCATGCCCGTTCCTATTGGATCGGGCTCGCGAGCTCGATCAGCACGCCGTCGGGGTCACGCACGTAGGCGACCGTCTGCCCCCACGCTTTCTCGGCCGCGGGGCGAAGACGCAGGGCGCCGGCTTCGACCGCCTTCTCGTAAGCGGCGGCCACATCGTCTGTCGTAAACGTAAGCTCGATCGCCGGCGCGCGGTCCTTCGGGTCGGGGTCGCGAAACCCGAGCGGCAGGTTCTCCTTCGCGAGTGCGAGCGCGACGAACGCAAGCGACACGTCGCCGGTTTCCATCTCCGCGTAGTCACCGCTTTCGTGAACGAAGCGGGCGCTGAGCCCGAACGCTGCTTCGTAAAACCGGACGCTCCGCTCCACGCTTTTTACATAAAGAATCGTGTGCGTGAATTTCATGACGACTCGTCCTCGATCATGGCCCCATAGCCTTCGCGAAAACCGGGATAGCGAAAAACGAATCCGGTGCCGCGAAGCAGATCGCTTCGTACGCGCTTGCTCCCGCGGCCCGCGGTCGCGCCGCTTTCATCCGGGGCCGGGGGCGGGACGCCGAGACGTTTCGCGATCCATTCGTACACATCCCGCAGGTCGGCCTGCTCGCAGTCCGTTCCATTATAAATGGCCGCGGGTGATTCCACCTCCATCAAGTGCGCCGCCGCGCGCGCGGCATCATCCGCGTGAATGCGATTCGTGAACAGAGGGGCGCGGGGCGTCCGGGCGCTGCCGTCGCGCACACGATCGAGCAGTCTCGTGCGGCCCGGGCCGTAGATTCCGCCGTAGCGCAGCGCGATATGGGGAACGGTCAGCTCCGCAAGCACGCTTTCCGCCTCGAGCAGGATCCGGCCCGTGTACCGGGAAGGCTCCGTCGGTGAGCTCTCGTCGACCTCCTCGCCGTTCGCCTGCCCGTAGACCGACGTGCTCGAAGTGAAAAGTACGCGCGACACTCCCGCGCCGCGCGCTCGTTCGATCGCGTTCCCGAGTCCTTCGATGTAAGCCGCGCGATAGGCGTCTTCGCCCGGTCCGCTCGCGGCGGCGGCATAGATCAGCCAGTCGATCCTCGCGGGGAGCTCGCCCCAGGACGCGGGTCGGGTCAGATCGCCTGCAACGGGCGTGATCGGATGCGGGATCTTCGCGGCATTGCGACGCACCCCCCAGACCGCGTGCCCCTCGTCCGCGAGAATGAGCCCGATTCGCGAGCCGATATCGCCGCACCCCGCAATCAATACGTTCTTCATCGCCGCCCCATGGGAAAGAAGTGGCCGTCTGCGCAAGGCGTAGCATACTGTGAGAACGAGCTGGCGTGCATTTCATTCACCGTATCGAGTGTTGCTGCGACTCTTTCGGCCAGCCTCGGCCCGATTCCGGTTTCGTTCAAGGAGTTTTCGTTTTCATGTGGGCAGAAGGTAAGACGGCCTGGGTGACCGGCGCGTCGGCCGGCATCGGCGAAAGGCTCGCGCACGAGATGATGCGCGCGGGCGCCGCCGTCGTGCTTTCCGCGCGCACCGAAAGCGATCTCGCGCGGGTGGCCGGCGACCTCGCGTTGATGGCGCGCGAAGTCATGCACGAGGCGCCCGTGGAACGCGCAGACGGCGCGCCGGAGAACACGCTCGTGCTCCCTCTCGACATGCGCGAGCCTGCGCGCTTCGACGACGCGGTCCGCGCCGTGCGCGAGCGATACGGCCGACTCGATCATCTCATTCTGAACGCCGGTGTGAGCCAGCGCGGCTACGTGGCCGAGACGACGCGCGAGATCGACGACATTCTGATCCGGACGAACTACCTCGGGCCGGCGGCGCTTGCGCGGGCGGCGCTTCCTCTGCTCATGGAAGGAGGCGGCGGCCGCATCACGGTCGTAAGTTCGGTGCTCGGGAAGTACGGTACGGTGTCGA
>JABDJQ010000546.1 GCA_013002425.1 Gemmatimonadota bacterium | reverse complement strand
GAAACTGAAGCAGCTCCGTCAGGAACAGACGGAGATTCAGGCTCGCCTCGACGCTCTTCATGAGATCGACGAGTACCGCGCGCTTCCGGTTCAGATGATGGAAGCCGTGAACCGCAGCGTGCCCCGCTATCTCTGGCTGGAAACGGTCGAGGAAACGGGCGGCGGCGGCGTGGAACTCAAGATCACGGGCAGCACGTTCTCGAACCTGATCGTGTCGGACTTCCTGGATCGACTGGAAGACTCGCACATGTTCGTGGTTCCGGAACTCAATATTGCCGAAGAGAAGAAGATCGGGCAGACGAAGGTCGTGAACTTCACGCTCATCGCTCGCGGCGACCCGGATGCTGACGACGTGAGCGGCGACGTCAGCACGGCCGCCCTCGCTGAGATCGGAGAGATTCATGAATTTTAAGATGCCTGATATCAACTTTCGCGATCCGAAAGTGCAGATGGCGGCGGTCGGGATCTTTCTCTTCCTGGGCGTCAACTATCTGTACTTCTTCTCGAGCTACCTGCCGTTCTTCTATCAGCCGAAGAAGGCGGAAGTACAGCAGCATGAAGAACGCTATCGCAAGCTCGCGATCGAAGTCGCCGAAGCGAAGCGCGCTTCGGAGGATCTTCGCAAGCTCGAGAAAGAACTGGTTGCTCTCCACAAGGAATGGGAGGTCGCCCTCGCATCCCTGCCGGAGAAAAGGGAGATCGCCTCGCTTCTTCGCCGCGTCACGCTGGCGGGTGAGCGGTCGGGGATCCGCTTCCAGTTATTCGAACCGCAGACTGTCGTGTATCACGGCGTGTACGACGAACATCCCGTCAACGTGAAAGTCGAAGGAGGGTTCCACGAGATCGGAACGTTCTTCGGCCGCTTGAACAACATGGATCGTGTCGTGCACGTCTCGAGCATATCCCTGGAAGGGGAGCGGAACGACGAAGACGCAAGCGTCGTCCGCGGCGAGATGAAGATCTCGGCCTTTACGGTTCCTTCGGCCCCAGCCGTTGACGCGGACGGGGAAGCGACGGTCGGCTCATCGCCGTCAGGCGCGAGCGCGAAGGCGGCTGCGAAGGCCGGTCAATCCGGTAACACCCGAGTCAAAGGGAAGACGAATGGTAGAACGGCTTCGACACACGATTCAGACGAATAAGCGCGCCGTAGCGATCGGAAGCGTGCTCGTCGTCGGCTTGTTGGCGCTGCTCGCATTCCAGGGCAGAGCGCTGTTCCAGGCCGCAGGAGGCGCCGGTTCTTCCGTCGTCGACAAGGTGGTCGGTTCTGTCGCGTACAAGGACAAAGCGCCGGCTCCGGCACCGAGCACCGAACCGAACCAGCAGGCGGCCGTCGCAGGCTCCGGCAAGAACGCCGTCGCAGGCTCCGGCAAGAACGCCGTCGCCAGCGCCGGCCAGGCGGAAGAGGAGATGCCCCGAGGCTACCTCGACCCGAGGGCGGCCGAAGATGCGCGGGAAGAAGCACGGCTCGCAGCTGAAGCGAGGTCCGGCATGACGGAGCCCTCCCCGGCCGAAGGGCGCGCGGGAGTCACCGTTGTCGCGGAGCAGAAGGCCACGGAAGACATTCCGGAAGTCACGCTGCAGCAGCCTGATGAGGAAGCCGATAACATGCGACCGCATTTCGAACCGTATCGTTCGTACGGTCTGCGTGATCCCATGGTGCCCCTCGTCATTGCCGGCAAGACGGACGCCTCGGATTCCCGCTTCAGTATTTACAACCTGGCTCTTGTCGGTATTGCCTGGAAGAGCGGCGATCGTGTCGCACTGCTCGAAGACAAGAAGGGCAAGAGCTACCTGTACCGCAAAGGCGACCTGATTTCAGACGGCGCCCGCGTAGTCGAGATCGGAAGAGACACGATTACGTTTGCGGTCGTCAAATACGGTGAAACCACTCGCTTCACACTGAAGGTGGTTACGAAAGAGG
>JABDJQ010000526.1 GCA_013002425.1 Gemmatimonadota bacterium | reverse complement strand
TTCGGACTCACCTTGTCGTACGTTTCGAGAACCAGTGCCTTGAAACCGTAGAAGATCTGATCCTTCCAGCCGGTCACCTCACCCTTCTCGTTCTTTGCCAGTTCGTTGATGACTTTGTCGCTGATCTCGGCGATCTGACTGGCGCCCGGGATCCTGCTCTTCTTTATCATGTTCGTGGCGAAGCCGAGAACGTCTTTGCCGAAGTCGATCTTCGCGTGCTCCTCTTTCGCGACGTTGCCGATCGCGACTTCAGCCGCACCGAGAACGAAGCCGAGGTCGTTGCCCACCGATTTCGCGTTCTTCCAGTCGGTGCCGGCGACGCTCTTTCCGAAATCGGCCGCCGTAGACCCGATGACGTTCCCGAGAAACTCGGCCCCCTTCTTCGGGTCCTTGTCATACTCGCTCCTGGCGACAGCCGTCAGGATCTCGGGAAAGACTTTCGCGCCGCCCTTCATGTTCTCCATCTGTTTCACGAAACCGGCCGGATTGGAATCCATCAGGCTTTTCAGCGTGGACGCACCCTTCGCGAGTTCGGACCGCACGAACTTCTTCCGGTCGCTCGTCACTTCTTTCATTCTGGCCTTGTACAGGTCTTTCGCCATCTTGGGTCCGGTCTTCAGTTTGGCGGGCGGATCCGGATACTTCCGTTCCGCCGCGGCCTGGGCGTTGTCGTGCAGCATCTTCGCGGACTCGGCCTTCACGAGGTCCGCGCCCGGGCCGTTGTACTTCGCCGCGGCTTCGTAGATGTGTCCCGGGCTGATCATCGGATAGCTCACGCTTGGCGACGTGCCCGACTGCCGCGTCCGCATTCCCTTCTCGAGCGCGCCGACGTACTTCTGGCGGACACGCTCTCCCCCTTTGATACTCCCGGTAGAGAGGTATCCGAGATCCTCCACGATCTGATTCGGCGTCTTCCGCTGCATCTCGTGAGCGATCTCGCGCTCCGACATCTTGCCGTAGTGCTCGGTCGCCCATTTCTGATTGTGTTCGAGTTGCATCCGGTTGAGATTGCCGCCGAGCTTCCGGAACTTCGCCTTGTCTTCGGCGCCGAGCGTCAGCGCGTCGATCTTCGAAAACGCGCGCTGGACCCCTCTCTTCGTCTGATTCGACGCGGAGTCATACCAGCCCTGAAGGTCTTCGGGAGACTTCTCCGCCAGGTCCGACACGTAATCGCGATCGATCGAACCCGGTTGTCCCCCGGCGGACGCGTTCGTCTGCGACGTGCTGACTCCGTCCTGTCCGGGAACCTGCAGCGGCTGGTCCTTCGACATGAGCCGGCTCATGCGCGAGCGGTTGTCTCCCGGGCGAAGCGAAACTTCGTCCCCCTGGCCGGTAGAACCCGGCGACTTTTCGGTGGCGGGATTCGAGTTGCCGGAGTCGGGCAGCCGGAGTTCCATGCCTCCCTTGATGCCGGTCTTCTCGAGATGCGGATTGGCTTTGTGAAGGTCTGCTTCCGTCACGCCGTTCTGATCGGCGATCTGCTTCAGTGTCTGTCCGTGGCGAACGACGGTCTTGTTCGTGTCCGGCGTATTGCCCGGCTGCGAGCCGGCGCCTCCCACTGGATTCGGCATAAGAGGGTCTCCTTGCGATCGAGTTCGAGATTGCGGATGCGAACGGGGAGCCTCTTTCTCGCAGGAGCACGAAGGAGTGGAGTGCGCGGCGCGTCATGACGTGCGTCCGCCGTGGAGCAGAGCAGCACCGGATACGCCTCTCATGACTCTTATCGCGAGGATTTCGGACAAGTTGCGCGAAAAAGCGTGTCGAATCAGTGCGGGTCTGGACAGATCGTTATTATAGCATAGGGAAAAGCGCGACATACCGAGGCCCCGCGCATCGCTGCACGGGGCCTCTCACATTCACCTCTCTTGTCGCCTGTCCTAGCTGACCGGATGCGGACGTGAGCCCGTGCTCTGCGTCACGAAACTCTTCGAGCCGCCCCCGAACGTCTGGCCGGAATTCGGGTTGCCCGGCGTGTCGT
>JABDJQ010000688.1 GCA_013002425.1 Gemmatimonadota bacterium | reverse complement strand
GGCCTGCTCCGTCCCGGCATGACCGTGCGCGCGCGCCTCGTGAAAGAACGATTCAAGGACGCGATCGTCGTACCGCAGGACGCGGTATTGAACGGCGACCAGGGGGCGTCGGTCTTTCTCGAGCAGGACGGGCTCGCCGTGGAGCGCCCGGTCGTCGTTTCGACCGTGTCCGACGAGATGGCCGTGATCGAAAGCGGACTCGGGGTCGGCGATCGCCTGATCACGCGCGGCGCGCGCGATCTCGTGAACGGCGAACGGGTCGAAGTGCTGGCGAACTGAGGCGCAGATGTCGATTACCGATTTCTCATTGAGGCACCGCATATCCGTTTTCTCGCTCTGCGTTCTGATCGTGATCGCGGGCGTTTCTTCGTATCTCGCCATTCCGAAAGAGTCGAGCCCGTCGATTACGATTCCGATCATCGTCGTGAGCGTCATCTATCCCGGCGTTTCGCCGAACGACATGGAATCCCTCGTTACGAAGAAGATGGAGTCGAAGCTCGACGAGATTCGCTCCGTTCGAGAACTTCGTTCGACGACCGCGGAGGGGTATACCGCGATCGAGGTCGAGTTCGAACCGAGCATGGAGATCGAATCGGCGCTCCAGCGCGTGCGGGACAAAGTGAATCAGGCGAAGGTGGAGATTCCGGCCGACGCGGAAGAGCCGATCATCTCGGAGATCAACTTCGACGACTTTCCGATCATCATGCTGAACCTGGCGGGCGAGTACGGACTGCTTCGGCTGAAGAACGTGGCGGAGGATCTGCAGGAAGAGCTCGAGAAGATCAAGGGCGTGCTCGACGTGACGATTTCGGGTGATCTCGAGCGTGAAGTGCAGATCGACGTGGACCCGGTTCGCCTTCGTTCCTACAACCTCGAGCTGTACGACATCATCGAAACCGTCCGCGACGAGAACCTCACCATCCCGGGCGGCAGTATCGACGGCGGCACGGTCGGCTATTCGGTGCGCGTCCCGGGCGAATTCGAAGACCCCGGCGTGATCGGGGGACTCGTCGTGACTTCGATCGGCGACCGCCCCGTCTACATTCGCGATCTGGCGGACGTCCGCTTCGGCACGAAGGAGCCGTCCACGTACGCGCGCCAGAACGATCTCGAATGCATCACCCTTTCGATCAGCAAACGTTCGGGCGAAAACATCATCGAGATCGCGGATGCCGTCAAGGCGACGCTCAAGGCGCAGGAGCCGAAGTTCCCGCCGACCACCGAAGTGACCGTGGTCGCGGATCAGTCGAAAGAGATCCGCGACATGGTGAGCGATCTCGAGAACAACATTCTGAGCGGTCTGCTGCTCGTCGTGTTCGTTCTGTTCGCGTTTCTCGGGTTTCGCAACTCGCTCTTCGTGGCCATCGCGATTCCGTTCTCGATGCTGCTTTCGTTTATCGTGATCGGGGCGCTCGACTACACGATGAACATGGTCGTGCTCTTCAGCCTGATTCTCGTACTCGGGATGCTCGTCGACAACGCGATCGTGATCGTCGAGAACATCTACCGCCACCGGGTGGAAGGGTACACGCGACTGGAGGCGGCTTCGAAAGCCACGAACGAAGTCGCGCTCCCCGTGATCGCTTCGACCGTGACGACCCTATGCGCGTTCGGTCCGCTGCTCTTCTGGCCAGACGTGGTCGGCGAGTTCATGAAGTACATCCCGATTACGCTCATCATTACGCTCACGTCATCGTTGTTCGTCGCGCTCGTGATCAATCCCACGTTCTGCGCCGTGCTGATCCAGCGGCCGAAGAAAGGCGAGAAGCGTTTTACAGATCCGTTCATGGCGCGCTCCCTGAGCAGCTATCGCAAAGTGCTCGACTGGGCGCTCGGGCACAGGGCGCTTACGCTCGGCGGCGTTTTTCTGCTGCTCATCGCAACGATGATGCTGTACGGAGTTCTGGGGAAGGGCGTGGAGTACTTTCCGGATGTCGAGCCGAACTACGCCTATATCGACGTGACCGCTCCGCTCGGCACCCGGCTCGAAGTGTCTGACGAAATCGTGCGCCAGATCGAGAAGGAGATTCCGCGCTTTCCCGACATCAAGCATTACGTAGCGAACGTGGGAAGCGCGACGGACGTCTTCTACGGAAGCTCGCAGGGGAATTCGAATCAGTCACGCGTGACGGTCGAGTTCGTCGACAGGGCGGATCGCACGCAGTCATCGTTCCACACGATCGAACAGTTTCGGGAGGCCTTTACGAAGATCCCGGGCGCGCGGATCGATGTCGAAAAGCCCGAGCAGGGACCGCCTGGCGGCGCGCCGGTCGACGTCGAGATTCTGGGCGAGGACTTCGAAGTGCTCGGCCGTCTCAGCAAGGAGATCGAGCGCAAGATCAAGGACGTCCCCGGCCTCGTCGATCTGCGCAGCGATTTCGACGAAGGGAAGCCCGAGATCCGGGTGCGGATCGATCGCGAGAAGGCCGCTCTCTACGGGCTCTCGACCGCGTCGATCGCGAGCACGATCCAGACCGCGATCATGGGGACGGAAGCGAGCAAGTATCGCGTGGGCGAGGACGAGTACGACATCACGGTTCGATTCAGGGAATCGGATCGCGACCATTTCGAAAGTCTCGACGAACTGACCGTATTCTACGAGGGCTCGCACATTCCGATCGCCAACTTCTGTAAATTCGAGTTGTCCGGCGGACTCGGCACGATCGTGCGCAAGAATCAGGACCGCGTCGTATCTCTTACGGGGGACGCGGCCGAGGGCTATCTCCCGAATGACATTCTCGCCGAGATCGGAACCCTGCTCGAGGATTACCCGCTGCCGACCGGGTACAGTGTCCGTTTTTCGGGCGAAACCGAAGATCAGGACGAAGCCGCCGCGTTCCTGGGCGGGGCGTTCCGGACCGCGCTGCTGCTGATCCTGCTCGTGCTGATCTCGCAGTTCAATTCCGTCATGCTTCCGCTCGCGATCCTGACTTCCGTGGTGCTTTCTCTGATCGGAGTGTTTGTCGGACTCATGGTGACGCAACTGCCGTTCGGGATCATCATGACGGGCGTAGGCGTCATCTCGCTCGCGGGCGTCGTCGTGAACAACGCGATCGTTCTGATCGACTACATTCAGAAGCTGCGCCAGCGCGGCTATCCGAAGCTCGAAGCGATCGTCGAAGCCGGCCAGACCCGTTTCCGGCCCGTCGTGCTGACGGCGATCACGACGATCCTCGGTCTCATTCCGCTCACGACGGGATTCTCGTTCGACTTCAAGACGTTCCGCCCGATCACGGGAAGCGAGAGTTCCGAATGGTGGGGGAGCATGGGCGTCGCGGTGATCTTCGGGCTCGCCGTCGCCACGTTCCTGACACTCGTTGTCGTCCCCGTGCTCTATTCGACGTTGACGGGCATTTCCGAATGGTTGACCGGACTCGTGCGCCGCGATCCGGACGAGCCGGAGGAGGAATTGATCCTGGCGGGGGGGGACGAAGCGGATGCACAGCCTCCATTGACATAAGATATATGGATTCTTATACTTAGATCTGTCGAACGTTCCACGCAATCAACGTCAAACCCGCTCCCCGACGGGGTCGAAATCGCTCATGAATCGAATCAGCTTGCGAGCCGCTTGCGCGGCCTTTCTGCTGCCCGCCGCGCTCTCGATCGTGCTGCTCTCGTGCGGTGATTCCGGCACGACCGGACCGCAGACCGGCGATCGTCCGACCGTGCGCATCACCTCTCCGCGCGATCTCGACGCCATCGCGGGGGTCTTCGCGGTAGAGGCCGATATCGACACGTCGGTCATCCGCGGAAACGAGATCATCCGGATCGAAGTCGTCGTGGACGGGACCCCTGTCGTCGTCGACAGCATCCCGTATCCGGCGGCCTGGAACGGGGATCTCTCGTTCTCGCTCGACACCGAAATGCTCACGGAGGGAGCCCACTCCCTCCTCGTGCGCGCCACCGATCTGTCGCTCAATCGATACAATTCCGAGTCGATTTCGCTCACGGTGCGGAACCAGATCGTCTTCTCGCAGCATATTCAGCCGATCTTCCGCGCCACGTGCGCGGTGTCAGGGTGTCACGATCCGGCCACGCGCCAGAACGAACTGAACCTCCGGACTTACGAGAGCATCCTCGAGGGATCGCAGCACGGTTCGGTGGTCGTGCCCGGGAATGCCGCCAAGTCGCCCTTGATGTACTTCATCGACTTTACCGACGATCCGAACCTCCGGATGCCGCCGCCCTCGCAGGGGCCCGGGCTCGACAAGGCGTCGATCAGCCGGATCCGGAAATGGATCGACGACGGTCTCAAGAACGACAACGGCGAAGAGCCTTTCGCGGACGTTACGGACCGCATCTTCAATACGAATCAGGGCGCCGACGCCATATCCGTGATCGACCGCAATACGGGGCTCACCGTTCGCGTCGTGCCTGTCGGCGTTGACGAGAACTCGCCCGAAGTTCCCCACTTCCTGATCACGGATAACGAGGATCCCGCCGAGCATTTCTACGTGACGCTGATCACGTCGGGCGAGCTCTGGAAGTTCTCGGCGACCGACTACGCGCTTCTCGACAAGCTCGATGTTGGCGACCAGCCCGCTCACGTCATTCTGACCGAAGACGGCTCGACGGCGTTCGTGTCGAACTGGGTGACCGAGGGAGGGTCGAGCGGGACGATCCAGGTCGTCGACGCCGGCTCGATGTCGCGCATCAAGGCCATCGATACTGGCGGCTCCCCGCACGGCATGCGGATCACGCACGAAGAGCCGTACACGCTCTTCGTCGGAAACAGCGGCACCGACAACATCACGGTTGTCGATGTCGCCACGCTGTCGTTCGTGAAGACGTTCCCGCTTCTCCGCAATCAGGGCGAGTCGCTGAACCCGCTTCAGGTCGCGATCGATCGCGAAGACCGCTATGCGTACGTCGCGTGTCACTTGAGTCATGAAGTGCAGGTGTTCGACGTCGAAACCCACGAAGTCGTGAAGCGTATCGATCTGCGGCGCTTCGAGGGAGATGTGGTCGGGCCGTTTCAGCTCGAAGTGTCGCCCGCGCTCGATCTCGTCGTCGTCGCGAACCAGCTGAACAGCACCGTCTCGATCATTTCGACGGACTCCCTTGCGGTCGTGCGCACGATCGAGAACGAAGACTTCGCCCAATGCCACGGCGTCGACATTTCCGAGGACGGGCAGTACGCGTATATCACGAACGAAAACACCGACAGCGAAGTCCCCCCGCACCATCCCACGGAGACCGGCGGAAACCCGGGGAACGTGGCGTTCGTGAACCTCACCACGTTCCTCGTCGATCGTGTCGTCGAAGTCGAAGAAGACCCCACCGGCATCAGCATCACGCCGGGGAGGGGGAACTGACATGTTCGGGAGCGCACGCACATCCGGTTTTATGATCCTCGCGTTTCCGGCGTTTCTCGCGCTCTTCGCGTTCGGCTGCGGCGACGACAAGCCGAGCGATTCCGGTTCGGGCGATACGACGGCCGCGACATTCGCCCTCTCCGATTTCCAATCCGCGTCCGAGTGCGCCGGCTGTCATCCCAATCACTACGAACAGTGGAGCGGGTCGATGCACGCCTACGCCACGCAGGATCCGATCTGGGAGGCCCAGAACAGGCACGAGATCGAGGATCTCGGCCAGACGAACGAGACATTCTGCGTGCAATGCCATTCCCCCATCGGCTTTCTGACCGGCACGGCCAAAGGGGCTTTCGACGCCTCGGAGCTGCCGCCGCTCGTGCGCGAGGGCATCACGTGCGACGCCTGCCATTCGATGGTCGATCCCGGACTCGACAATCACGGCGTCTCGACCTACGAACTGAATCCGGGCGTTACGAAGTACGGCCCGATCAACGATCCGAAACGCACGACCGCGCATCTCTCCGAAGGCAGGGAGTTCTTCCGCACGTCGGACCAGTGCCGCAACTGCCACAACCTGTTCATCGACGGCGAACCCTTCGAACCGCTCTGGACCGAGTGGATCGGCGCTTTCTCCGCGATGGCGCGCGAGTGCCAGGACTGCCATATGCCGGCCTACACCGGCCAGGCCGCCGTGGGCGGACCGATACGCACCGTCCACATGCACGAGTTCACGGGAGTCGATCTCGCCCTCACCGACTTTCCGAACCGCGCCCGGCAGCGTGCCGTGGTCGATTCGCTCATGAAGACGGCCGCAAAAATCGATTCGCTTCGCGTCGAGCCGCTGGACGGTTCGGATTCGCTCGCGATCCGGTTCCAGGTGCAGTGCCTGACCGGGCACAACCTCCCCGCGGGGACTTCGTTCCGCCGCGACGCGTGGCTGCACGTCGTTGCGGGACCGGGAAGTGATCCCCACTTCGAGAGCGGTTATCTCGCGGAGGACGGCGACATCGATCTCACGGACCCCGCGCTCGAACGCTACTATGTCGAGTTCGAAGGGCGCAGCGAGCAGGGCCGCATTACATGGAACAACAGTCTGGCCCCTCTCGAAATCCGTCGCTACGAGTATCGGATCCCGCTGCCCGACACGGACGGACCGCTCGACGTAACCGTGTCATTCCTGTTCCGCGCGTTGAAACCCTCGTTCGTGCGCGAACTCGGGCATCCTGAATTCGCCACGGAGGAGTTTCTTCCCATTTTCACCATCGACGAAGAGAGCGTGACCTTCCTGGCTCCGTAAGCGCGCGGATGTCAGCGAGCAACCGGTCGGCGCGGTGCAGATCCTGCGATCCTCCCGGCCATGCGTTCCACTTGATTGCCGCCATCGCCCCGCGATCGTAGGCGGCCTCCGCCGTGAACCGTTGACCGAGCGCGTTCCAGGTCGACGCGAGCACCGGCACGATCCAACCCCGCCGATCCGTCCGTATGAACTCTATTTTTGCGGTCAGCACGACGGACGATCCCTGCAGCAGGAACCGTTCGCATTCTGCTCTTGCGAAACTAGAGGGCGCGCGCTCCCGTTCTGCGATTCCGTCAGCCCAGGCGGATCGTGTGACAGGTGAATCGAGTGAAGCCCCCGCCTTCGAAAGCGCCGCCTCGAACGTGAAACGGTTCCGTCCGCGCCGGAGCGCAAGAAGCGATCGCACGCCGGTTCGCCCGTTTTCGTCGATCTGCATTCCGAGCGACGCCGCATGATGCGATCCTTCCCGCGCCAGGACGCTGCCCGCCCGCAATCCGTTCCCGACATCCGTGAAGATCGCGAGAGTCGTTGTCCCCGGACACGAAGGCGAAGCGAGTCGCGCGGCGAAAAGACAGCGCGGGGCGAAACGAGTACGCGGTGTGGAACGAGTACGCGTTGTGGAACGCGCGTGCTCTCCTGTCCGTTCGGCGGCGCGCTCGCCGTTTTCACCGTTCACGAACGCGACCTGCAGACCGACGGATTCGATTCCTCCATGGAAGAGTGGCAGGAGAAGTGCAATCTCCGCGA
>JABDJQ010000510.1 GCA_013002425.1 Gemmatimonadota bacterium | reverse complement strand
GGGAATTCCGCGCAAGGACTTCCCGGCCGAAGCGAGAACTCGCGGCGGATCGAGGGCGGTTTCGCGCGGAAACGAGCGCCTCCCCGAACCCGCGCCCCACGGCAAACGACTGCTGCAGTTCTCCGATGCCCTCCCCCCGTTCGCGCGACGCCCGAGGTCGCACATCCGCTACGACTTCGAATACAACGCGTCGGTTTCGGACGCGCGTTCACGCCGGGAGTGGTACCGGTTTCTGCGGCGCGCCGCCGCCCGCTACGAATCCGTGCCGGCTGCGTACGAACTCGACCGTCCCTCCTACGGCGAGATCGAAGAGTCGATCGCCCGTTATCTGCACCGGATGCGCGGCGTGCGTTGCGATCCCGAACAGGTCGTGCTCGTCAGCACATACATGCAGGCGTTTCAGATGGTGCTGCGCGTTCTGGTCGAACCGGAGGAGCGCGTGCTTCTCGAAGATCCCCATTCCTACGGGCTCCGGAACGCGATCCGGCTGCACGGGTGCGAGCCCGTTCCGCTCCCGACCGACAGCGACGGGCTCATGATCGCCCGGGTCGCGGAGCGGGACGAGGGCGCGCGGCTGCTCGCCACGAACCCGTCGTTTCTGATGCCGTCGGGGCGGCACATGCCGCTCGCCCGCAGGCTCAGGCTGCTCGAGCGTGCGCGGGAACGCGGCTACTGGATTCTCGAATTCGACCACAACAACGAATACCGCTATGAAGGGACGCCGGTCGAGTCGCTGCAGGGACTCGATGACGACGGCCTCGTGCTGCACGTCGGCACGTTCTCGCGACTCTTCTCCCCCGATCCCGCGATCGCGTATCTCGTGGTGCCGCCCCATCTGAAGGACGTCTTTCGCGCCGAAGACGTGACGATGGGCAACTACTGCGCGCCGCTCGAGTGCGAAGTGCTCGCGCAGTTTCTCGATTCGGGCGAGATGGAGTCATTTCTGCGGCGTCTGAATCGCCGCCTTGCCGGGAAGCGGGACGCGGCACGGGAAGCGCTGCGCGCGTTCCGGGACCTTCCTCTCACCCTCTCTCCTTCGAACGCCGGCCTTCACGTTCATTTCAGCATGCACGGATGGTCGTCCGCGCGCGTGGAGGCCCTGGCAAACGCCATCTGGGATCGGGGAATCTCGATTTTCCCCGACGAGCCGTATACCATGCTGGCGAGACCGTCCGCCGGGCTCCTTCTCGGGATCGCGACGCTCGAGGTCGATACGATTCGAAGGGGGATTGCCGAACTCGGGGAAGTGATCCGGGCATTTATCGCCCGCGAGGGATACGGGCGGACATCATGACTTCGAAACGCGCCGGGCGCCGCGCCCGGTACTATAAAAACGAATTCGGATCGCCGGCGGAGACTGCATGAATCTTTCGGTCATTTTCGCGACGCATCGACGCCCCGAAACACTCGGGCCCATGCTCGCGCGTTTCTGCGCGCTCGAAGCAGACGACCTCGAGTGGGAGGTGATCGTGATCGACAACGCGGGCGACGAACAGACGAACGCGATCGTCGCCTCGTACGCGGATCGCATTCCCGTTCGCGTTCTTCGCGAGACGACGCCCGGCAAGAACAACGCGCTGAACCGCGGCGTCTCCGAAGCGAGCGGCAGCTTGTTCGTGTTCACCGACGACGACATCCTCCCCTCGCCCGACTGGCTGCGCGAACTCGCGGCCGGCGCCGCGCGCTGGCCCGACAACGACGTCTTCGGCGGCCGCATCGTGCCCGCGTTCCCCGAAGGCCGAACGCCCGTGCTCGAAGCGACTCATCCGTTCTATCGCGCGGCGTATGTCGTCGCCGACTGGGAGCAGGACGAAGGGCCGTGTCATGCCACGCAGGTATGGGGCCCGAACATGATGGTGCGCGCGACGCTCTTCTCGGGCGGATGGTCGTTCGATCCCGCGTTCGGCCCGAACGGTACGGATTACGTGATGGGAAGCGAAACGGAGTTCACGGCGCGACTGGAAGCCGCCGGGCACGAACCCGTTTATCTGCCGCAGGCGTCGGTCGAACATCAGATCCGGGACGAACAGCTCGGTGCGCCGTGGCTTTTCGGGCGCGCGATGCGCGCCGGGCGCATGGAAGCGCTCAAGAGCGGGCACCCGGGCGGCGCGAATCTGTTCGGCGCGCCGCGCTATCTGACGCGCGCCGTGGTCGGCGCCTGGCTTCGCTACACGCTCGCGCTCTCGCCACGCGCGAAGCTTCACGCCGGAATCGAACTCGGCAGATTGCGCGGCCAGTTCCGCGAGTATCGCGCCATGCGCCAGTACCGTGTGATGAACGGATCAGGCGCATGAACGACTGAGCCTAAGCATCAAGGCGCAGTGCGAGCGAGCGGGCGTGCCCCGCGAGCCCTTCGAGTTTCGCGAAGGATTCGGCCGAACGACAGTCCCCCCCTTCTCCATCCGTTTCAATCCGCATCCAGGTCACGCAGCGCAGATAGTCGAGAACGGAAAGGCCGCCTTTCTTTCGCGCGGCGCGGCCGGTCGGCAGTGTGTGATTCGGCCCGGCTCCGTAGTCGCCGAGCGCCGTCGGCGCGTCCTCTCCGAGAAATGCGGTGCCGTAGTGTGCGAGCTTGCCGAGGAAGGATTCGGGGGCGGCAATCGAGAGTTGCAGGTGCTCCGCCGCGAGTTCGTCGCAGATCGCGATCCGTTCGGATTCGTCCGCGGTCACGAACGAACTGCCGCCGGCGAGGGCGGCGATCATGATTCTCCGTATCTCTTCCGGAAACGACCGCAACTGGCGTGCGACCGCGGCCGTTACACGATCGCGCGTTTCAAGAGTCGCCGTCACGAGTGCGATCCGCGCTTCCGGATCGTGTTCCGCCTGCGCCAGCAGATCCGCCGCGGCCCATTCCGGGTTTGCGGTTTCGTCCGCGACGAGAAGAAGCTCCGACGGACCGGCGAGACCGTCGATCCTGGTCGTCCCTGCAATCTGGCGCTTCGCTTCGGTGACCCAGCCATTGCCCGGCCCCGTAATCACGTCGCATGGCGCGAGCGTTCCGGCGCCGAACGCAAGCGCCGCGACGGCCTGGGCGCCGCCGGCTCTCAGAACGAGGTCCGCACCGGCGATCGCGGCGGCGGCCAGAACGACGGGCGAATCACCGGGCGTGGCTGCGACGATCTCGCGCACACCGGCGACCCGTGCGGGAATCACGGTCATCAGCATGGACGAAGCAAGAGGATAACGCCCGCCGGGCACGTAACATCCCGCGCGCTCCACAGGCTTCCAGACGTGACCGGCCCGCCCTCCGGGAATCGGCGTCTCGAGATCCCGCAGGCACGATCTCTGCTTTTCACAGAACGTCCGGATGCGTTCCGCAGTGCGTGTCAGAAGTTCTCTCGTTTCCGGATCCAGCTCATCGAGCACCGCATCGCAATCCGCACGGGTCAGAAACAGCGAACGCTTCCCGTCCCAGCCGTCGAATTCGGCAGCAAGCTCCTCGAGCGCGGGAAGCCCGTTCTCCTGCACGCGATTCAGGATCGTCGAGACTTTCGCCCGCAGCTCCTCATCACCCCCTCCCTCCCGGGTCCAGCGTGTCGCCATTCCTTCACGAGAGACGGCCGGAAGCAGATCCCCCGCGCCCCCCGATGCCGCGTCTCGAATCCTCTCCTTCATTTCGAATCCTCCGGCGCGAACGCCCCTACTGTCGAACCGTCGCGGCGCGTGACCGCCCGACCGCGTCGCGCGAGTTCGCCCAGGACTTCGTTCCATTCGATCCCGTATCGGGCCAGTCCCGCGGTCATCATGAAGAGAAGGTCGGCTGCCTCGTGCACCGCGTTCTCACGATCGTCCGCTTCCGCGAACTCACGCGCCTCTTCCCGAACCTTCGACCGCCAGAACTGCTCGTCCGCCATGAGCTTTTTCGAGAAGGAGCCGGCATCGCCGAGCGCCCGAGACTCGATCGTGCTGCGGAGCGACGTCAGAGACCACCCGTCGCCGAAGCAGTTGCGCGTTCCGAGATGGCAGAATCCTCCCTCCTGTTTCACCCGGAACAGAATCGCGTCACGGTCGCAGTCGAGAGCGACCTGAAGAAGGCGCTGGGTGTTGCCGCTCGTGAGCCCCTTGCGCCAGAGCCCCCGCCGACGCGAACGATAGAAACCCATCCCGGAGGAGATCGCCTCACGGAGGCTCTCGCAGTCTGACCACGCGAGCCCGAGTACCGTACCCGCTTCGTCCGCGACGATCGTCGGCCAGAGACCGTCGGCACGGTCCGATCGAAGACAGGCGGCGAGCGCGTCGGCGACAGTGATCGAGTGCGTATAGAGCGCCATGCCGACCTGTGCGTCGATACCGCGCGCGTCGAGCCAGCCGATCTCCTCGGCACTCCGGATCCCGCCCGCGATCGTCAGTTTCGCCTCTCCCGCGGCGAGATCCAGCTTCCGGATCCGGTTTCGTTCGATCCCGACCTGCATCCCCTCGCGCTCGACGAACGTGACGAAGAACTCGTCCACGAGGCCGGCCAGATCCTGCATGCGCTGCAGAACCGTTTCGCCCGTGCCCTTCTTCCATCCCTCAACGACTACTTCCCCGTCCACCGCATCGAGAGCCGCGATCACACGGTCGGTCGGAAGCTGCGACAGCGTCTTTCGATCGGCGGCGGTTCCGAGAATCACTTTCGATGCCCCGGCGTTCAGCCAGACCCTCGCCTCCTCGGGTGTCCGGATCCCGCCGCCGACCCGGCAGCCGTATCGCTTCACGAGCCGCATCATGATCCTGCGGTTTTCCCCGACACCCATCGCGGCGTCGAGGTCGATCACGGCGAACTCGCCCGTACGTCCGAACTCTTCCGCGATCGGCAACGGGTCGCCGGCGTCGATCGCGAGCTTTTCGCCGCGCACGAGTTGCACGGCCTTTCCGTTCTGCAGGTCGATGGACGGGATGATCAAAGCCGTACCCTCGCTTTCGCATTAGCCAGATAGTGTTTGCATTCGAGAATCGAAGACGTCTTTTCGTGAAACATGGATGCGGCGAGCACGGCATCCGCTCCGGCTTCGAATGCGGCCAGAAAGTGCTCCGCGGTGCTCGCGCCGCCCGAAGCGATGACGGGAATGCGAACGGCGCGCCGGATATCGCGCAGAAGACGCAGGTCGTACCCGGTGCGCGTACCGTCGCGGTCCCAGCTCGTCAGAAGGACTTCGCCCGCACCGCGCTTCTCCGCCTCCGAAGCCCAGGAGGCCGCGGCGCGTTCGGTACCGACCGTCCCCGCGTGTGTGACGACCGCGTAGTCTGCGCCGTTCCACCGCGCGTCGAGCGAGAGAATGGTGCACTGCGAGCCGAAGCGGCCTGCCATTTCGTCGAGAATCCCGGGGCGCCTCGCGGCCGCGGAGTTGACGGCGACTTTGTCGGCGCCCGCGCCGAGCAGATCCTCGACATCGCGAATGCTGCGGACGCCCCCGCCGACCGTGAGCGGAATCGAGAGCACTTCCCGTACCGCGCGAACCACCGCCAGGCTCGCCGCCCGCCCTTCACTCGTAGCCGACACGTCGAGTACGACGAGTTCGTCGGCGCCGCTCGACTCGTACGCTGCCGCCAGCTCCACCGGATCGCCCATTTCACGCAGTCCCTGAAAGCGGACCCCTTTTACGACCGTGCCGTCCCTCACATCGAGGCACGGAATGATGCGCGCCGCTAACATGGGGCCACGCTGTCCGCACGGAGCCATCGACGAAGCCAGTCGATGCCCCACGCACCCGAGAGCTCGGGATGGAACTGACACGCGACCGTCGCGCCTTTCCGCCAGGCCGCGAGAAAGGGCCGGTCGTATTCGGCCCATGCGGTCGTTCCCGTATCGGGCGCCTCCCGCAGGCAGTAGGAATTGGCGAAGTACGCCTGCCCTTCTGCGAGCACTGCGTCGCCGGCTCCCGCGTTCTTCCCGCCGGGCGCCAGGCGTACCTCGTTCCAGCCCATCTGCGGCACGGTCAGGCCGCCTCCGAACCGAACCGCGCGCACGGGCAGAACGCCGAGACCGTCTATGCCAGGCGACTCTTCGCTCGACTCGGCGAGAAGCTGCATCCCGAGACAGACGAGAAGCGTAGGGCTACCGTCTTCGATGCGCGCGCGCAGCGCCCGGTCCGAACCGTCGATACGCAGGCGTTCCATGCCCGCGCCGAACGAGCCGACACCCGGCACGACGAGCCGCTCTGCATCGCGGATCTCGCGCACCGAACGGATCGCATCAGGCTCGCCGCCGGCTTTGCCGAGTCCCGAATAGATCGAAGCCCGGTTCGAAACGCCGAGCGACAGCACCTTGACGGCGATTCGACTCATGATCGCATCCTCGCTTTCGTGCTCGCGACCTCGACACGGGAATCCACGGCGGTCGCCGCGCGGAACGCGAGTGCGAACGCCTTGCATGCGGATTCGATTCGATGGTGATCGTTCTCGCCTTTCAGCGTGTCGAGGTGCAGCGTGAACCCCGCCTGCACGGCGAGCGTCTCGAAAAAATGGGCGCCGGTTTCGGTACTCCAGGCGCCAATTCGTTCACGCGTAAATAAAAAAGAGACGCTTGCACCCGGACGATCGACGAGATCGATGACCGCGCGTGACAGCGCCTCGTCGAGAGGCGCGTATGCCGACCCGAAGCGCGCGATGCGCGTCCGCTCCCCGAGGGCCTCGCGTATCGCCTGCCCGAGCACGATGCCCGTATCTTCCACCGTGTGATGATCGTCGACCACGAGATCGCCGTCGGCCGTCAGTTCGAGATCCCAGAGCGCGTGCTTCGCGATCGTCTCGAGCATGTGATCCCAGAAACCGATGCCTGTCTTCACCGACGCCCGCCCCTCGCCGTCGATGCGCAGCCGGCAATGAACATTCGTTTCCCGCGTCTTGCGCGAGCGCACGATCTCCCGGCCCATGCCTGTGGTTTCCGGTCGCTGACTCGCCCTCTCTTCCGTACTCCTGTTCACGACAAGACTCCTTCGATTTCGCTCCAGACAGACCCGACCCACGTGGCACCGGCCCGTCTCAGGTTCACTTCCGTCGCCGTCGCGTCCGCGGCGGTCGATGTTACTCCGAGCGGCAATGCGCCGGCCGCCCGCGCCGCCCGCACGTCGTCAACCGTATCTCCGATCATCCAGACACGCGAAACGCCGAGCGTTTCCATCGCGAGTCGAAGCGGCGCCGGATCCGGTTTCGGGGGGCCGTCCTCTCTTGCGATCACTACATCGAAGAACGGGTCGAGACCGAACTTCTCCAGGAAAGACCGCGCCTCGTCCCGCGGGCGTCCCGTGACGATCGCGAGCGGGAACCTCGCGCGCAGTGCGACGATGCTTTCACGCGATCCGATCAGAGACTCCGTTTCTCCCAGTCCCGGCTCGCCTCCTGTTCCCCGGTAAAACTCCTGAAAGCGGACCGTCACGGCGTCGAGTCCGGGTGAAGTGCCTGCGCACTCGCGAATCAGGCGCTCGGTGAGCGTCCAGTCACAGTTGGCGCCGCCCGCCTGCTTCGCGCGCTCCACGTCAGCGGGCGTCACGTCGGCGCCGAAAGAAGAAGCCGTCTTCACGATGCAGGCTCGGTACGACCGCGACACGTCCGCAATCACCCCGTCCATGTCGAACAGAATCGCTTCCGGTTCGAAGAGAGTGCGGAGCGCGCTCTTCAGCGTTTCGAAATTCTCGGCGTCTCCCGGAAGCGTGATGCGCAGAGAATCGGCGAGCGCCGGATCCTCCGGGAACGCACGGACGGCGACGCCGAGTTGAAGCAGGCTCTCACGAACCCGGCCGGCGTCGGGAAAACGAACGAACAGGAAGTTCGCTTCGGAAGCACACGTTTCGAATCCCAGCCGGTCGAAAAGGCGCAGAAGTTCTGATCGTTCCCTGCGAATACGTGCGACCGACGCCGTCTTGCGTGCGGCGCTCGTTTCGAGAACGTATTGCGCGACTCGAAGCGAGATCGACGAGACGGGATACGGTCCGCCGTATGCGCGCAGCGGCGCGATGAGTTCGGGCGCACCGACCGCGTAGCCGATCCGAAGCCCGGCAAGCCCCCAGGCTTTCGAGACCGTGCGCGTAACGATTACGTTCGGGAATGTGAGAAGCTCCTTCGTCGGATCTTCCCCCGCGTACTCCGCATAGGCCAGGTCGCAGAGCACGAGCGTGTCCGGGGCGCCTTCGGCCAGGATGCGAATCTCTTCGATCGTGGCCGCCATTCCCGTCGGGTTGTTCGGCGTCACGATACCGAGCACGGCCGTGTCCGGCTTCATCGCCTCCAGAAAGGCGCGCGCCGGGAACGATCCCCGGCGCCAGTCGACCGCGATGCGTCTCCCGCGCGCGAGGTCGACGTACTTCTCGAGCATTACGAATGTCGGACGAGGCAGAACGATCGAACGCGACTCGTCAAGATACGCGCGGCAGATGCGGTCGAGGGCTTCGTCAGCGCCTGCCGTTACGACTACGCTGTCCGGTGAAACCCCCCAATCCGCCGCCAGGCGGCTTTCGAGATCCGCGGCATCGGGG
>JABDJQ010000687.1 GCA_013002425.1 Gemmatimonadota bacterium | reverse complement strand
GCCTGTTCATCGAACCGATCGAATGGGAATATTCGAAGATGGAGAGCCGCGCCACGGGCGACAAGCTGTTCGAGGGCTATATCGTGCGCACGAGAATCACGTACAACTTCAGCCGCGAGTGGTTTCTTCGTCTCGTGACCCAGTACAACGATTTTCGCGAGCGATTCGATTTCGAGCCGCTGCTCACCTACAAGCTGAATCCGTTCACGGTGTTCTACGTGGGCGCCGGGAACCGCTTCAACTACTACGATGAGATCGCTGCCGACAAGCGCGCCGGCGAACGCGGCAGAGACGGCGACGGAAGCGGGCTCTCGGACGCCGCGGCGAAACGGGCGGCCGAAAACGGCTCCGAATGGAAACTCGCCGAGCGCCAGGTCTTCGCCAAAGTGCAATATCTCTACCGGTTCTAGCGGCACCCGATTCCCGTTCCGGGGTACTATTGGTATGGTATCCCCGGAGGTGACGAGTGGGCCGTTCCGAACGCTGGATCAAATTGTGGATTGCTGCCGAGTTGATCGCGCTCGTGCTGCTGGTGGCCGCGGGTGCCGCGCGCGCGGATGACTCGCTCGCCATCGGCTCCGAAAGCGGCCCCGATGCTGCCGCTGAGCCTGCCGCATCTGCAGCGCCTGACGCCGTGGATGCCGTTCCTGACGCCGAAGACGAAATCACGCCGCCGCGCCCCGACGAAGACCGCTTCTTCCGTGTCATTCTCGACGAAGTCGGGCAGAAGGCGTACGACGCCACGCCGCCGCACGACCGCCCCGCGTTTCAGCGCCGCTACTGGGCCGAACACGATCCCACGCCGACAACCCTCGAAAATCAGGCCGAAGTCGAACACATGCGCCGCGTGCAGAAGGCGATCAAACGCTTCCGTGACCGCAAGGGGCGCTTCGCCTGGGACGACCGGGCGCAGTTCTTCATCCGCTTCGGCGAACCGCTCCGCATCGAAACGTTCCCGGGCTACGTCGCCGTCCACGAAGGCGTGATCGGCGCGAAGGAACTCTGGCTCTACAAGGACATGCTCGTCTGGCTGCAGGACGTCGACATGCAGGGGATCTATCACGTGATCCTCGACCCCGACCGCAAGTACTCGGGCATCGGCAAAGTGGACGGCGGCATGTCGAACTACGCGAAGGAGACCGATCAGCTGCTCGCGGAACTCGAAGACCGTTTCGAAATGTTCGTCGAGGCGAACGACCTCGAGATCGATCCGACGCAGGCGCGTCAAATGAGCGAGACGGGACTCCACCGATTCGGAGAGACGCCCACGATCAACGTGTACGATTACGAAGGCGCGAAGGAATTCGGGTTCATCTTCGACGTGGCGTCGCTCGCGGGCGCGGACGGGAAGACCGACCTGCTGCTCGGCTTCCTGGTGCCGCTCACCGATGTCGCGTTCGAACCCGATGAAAGCACGTTCAAAGTGGCGAAGCTGCAGCGCCGCGTTTCGCTCAAGACGCCCGAGTTCGAAGAAGTCGCTACGAAAGTCGCGAACCTCGAGCATCGCCAGGATCCGCTCGAGCCTGCGGGCGGCTGGATGGTCACGGCCGAGTCGCTCTCGGTCGATCCGGGCGGCTACACGCTCGCGATGCGCTTCATCGACGTGCGCACACAGAATCACGGCATCTTGAAGACCGGCGTCGAAGCGCGTTACTTCGCGCCCGGTCGTTTCGCTGTCAGCGACATCGTGTTCGCGTCGTCCGTAACGCGCGACAATCGCGCCGGCGGGGCTTTTCTGCGCGGGCAGTATCGCATCGTGCCGCGGCCCGTGCGCATCTACGCCCCCGGCGAAGACGTCACCGTATACTTCGAGCTCTACAATCTCGCGCAGAACAGCAAGGGGCGAGGCAACTACGAAGTGAAGTACAGTCTGTTCGGGACGAAGGTGCAGCGCTTCACGAGTTTCTTCGGCGGGAACAACGAGGGGATGCTCGAGCCCGTCACGTCGCAGACGTTCGAGAACGAAACCGTGGGACCCACGGCGAGCCGCCACATCTCGCTCGACACCACGACGCTTCCGAACGACCGCTACACGCTGATTATCGAAGCGACCGACATGAAGACCGGCGAAACGGACATGATCCGCGCCCAGTTCGTGATCAAGGGGAAATGAGCAGGAAGCGTTCGCGGGCGCGGGCGTGAGCTGCTACTGAAACAGCGCCTTCAGGTCCGACCAGCTGCTCGACTGCGTTGCCGTCGTGGACATGCAGTTCCACATCGAAATTGCGATGATGTCGACCGGGCCGAGCTCGTCTTCCAGCAATGTGGGCGGGCAGAGACCCGCGCCGGTAACCAGCCAGGCATAGCTCGTGCCGTCGCCCACCCCGACGCCGGAGCATGCCGGTCCGCCGCTCGCGTTGTAGACGTTGTTGTCCGTCGCGAGGTAGGGGAGTGTTCCGTCCTCCCACGTTGCCACAAGCGCAACGCGGTCGCTTGATGTGGATCCCATGCCCGGCACGCTGTTCCAGCGCTCCAGCGGGCATGTGGATGCAACCGATCCGACGGGAGCTCCGATCAGGCAGTCGTTCGCATCGACATCGTACATCTGGTAGCTCACTTCGAATCCGTAACCGCAGTAACCGTTGAACGTATAACGCCAGTACCACCAGTTGCCCAGATTCGTGCAGTTGTGACCTTCGCCGCCATTGCAGTCTTCGGCAAGGTCGTAGACGACCCCGGCCTTGTCGCCCTGTAGAAACCCGTCGAAGAGCTGAATCCAGCCGCTGCAGTAATTGTAGTAGACGATCGTGCAGGCTTCGCCGGACCCGCCTGCCAGCGGGCTGCTCCCTTCGAGGCCGATCGCGGCGTCGCGCTCGGGAGTCGGTACGATCTCGGCGCTTGCGGCCATCGGGATCGACAGGAGAATCAAGTAAGCGAGCGAGAGAATGGTGAGATTGGTATGCATGGGAATGCCCTCCTCCTCAACTATGCGGGGAGAAAGTATCCACGTCAAGGATCGAGAATGAGTTCGGGGAGTGGGCTGGCGCCCAATACTGCCTGACCGGCGAACCCCCCCGGCGCTTACGCGCTGAAGCGAATCACGAGCACGTCGCCGTCGTTCACGATGTAGGACCGCCCTTCGAGGGTCATCCTGCCGGCTTCCTTCGCGGCTTTTTCGCTTCCCAGTTCGCTCATCACGTCGAACGGAATGACTTCGGCGCGAATGAACCCGCGTTCCATGTCGGAGTGGATCTTGCCCGCGGCGCGCTGCGCGGTCGCGCCGCGCTCCACGGTCCACGCGCGCACTTCCTTCGGGCCGGCGGTGAAG
>JABDJQ010000487.1 GCA_013002425.1 Gemmatimonadota bacterium | reverse complement strand
ACAGGAAAGAGGCGCAGGAACTGCTCGCCACGCTGCTCCCTCACACGGGGAAATCGCATCGCGTCGGCATCACCGGCATCCCGGGCGTCGGAAAAAGCACGCTGATCAACACGCTCGGCATGCAGCTGATCGACGCCGGCCACAGAGTCGCGGTTCTCGCCGTCGACCCCACGTCATCGCTATCGGGCGGCAGCATTCTCGGCGACAAGAGCCGCATGGGCGAACTGGCCGTTCGCGACGAAGCGTTCATCCGCCCCTCCCCGAGCGCTCTGACGCTCGGCGGCGTAGGTCGCAGAACGCGCGAATCGATCCTGCTCTGTGAAGCGGCCGGCTTCGATATCGTGCTCGTCGAAACAGTCGGCGTCGGCCAGTCGGAAACGATGGTGGCGGACATGGTCGATACGTTCGTCCTGCTCCTGCTGCCGGGCGCGGGCGACGAGCTGCAGGGGATCAAGCGCGGCATCATCGAACTCGCGGACGTTCTGGCCGTGAACAAGGCCGACGGCGACAATCTCGCCCGCTCCCGCGCCGCCGAACGCGACTATCGGGCGGCGCTCCGTTATCTCCGTCCGCGGAGCGAAACATGGAATCCGCCGGTGCTCGCGATCAGCGCGCTCACGGGCGACGGGCTCGCGCCCCTCTGGGAGAAAGTCGTCCTTCACAAAGACACCGAGAGCGGAAACGGTTCGTTCGACGCGCGGCGCAAAGCCCAGACGAAACGATGGCTCTGGGACATGATCGACGAGGGCCTGCGTGAATCGTTCCGGACGCGCCCCGACATGAAAGCCGCGCTGGAAGCCGCCGAACGCGCCGTGATCGCGCGCGCGATCACGCCTACGCAGGCGGCTCACGATCTCCTCGTGAAAGCGGGATTCACTCCGCCCGCGTAAGGCCGCACTCCCGGCCCGCTCCTTCTCTTTTCCCCGTCCCCTACATCTCTTTTCGGGGTATGATCCGTTCATTCGCACCCCGGGTTGGCCTGCGCGTACTTCGGGGAATTCCGACGTCTTGCACGGATCGATCGTCCACAGGAGGATTTCAGTGGCCCGGCGTACCGTTACCGAAGATCTCAATCTCAATCATATCGTTCACCAGCAGTTCGACACGGCCGCGAAACACGTGAAGCTGCCCGACAGTCTGCTGAAGCAGATTCGCGCCTGCAACAACGTCTACTACGTGCAGTTTCCCGCCAAGGTCGGCAAGGGATACGAACTCATCGAAGGATGGCGCGCGGAGCACTCGCATCACAAGAAGCCGCTCAAAGGCGGCATTCGCTACAGCAGCATGGTGACGCAGGACGAAGTCATGGCGCTCGCCGGCCTCATGACCTTCAAGTGCGCAATCGTGAACGTCCCGTTCGGCGGCTCGAAAGGCGGCGTCAAGATCCGGCCGCGCGACTACAAGAGGGACGAACTCGAACGCATCACGCGGCGCTACACGATGGAACTCGTGCGCAAGGGCTTCATCGGACCGGGCGTCAACGTCCCCGCGCCCGACTACGGAACGGGCGAACAGGAGATGGCGTGGATCGCCGACACCTACGACACGCTTCATCCCGGCGGCCTCGACAACATGGCGTGCGTGACGGGCAAGCCTCTGACGCAGGGCGGGATCCGCGGCCGGCGCGAAGCGACCGGGCTCGGCGTCGTTTACGCGCTGCGCGAGGTGTTTCGTCACAAGCGCGACATGGCGAAGCTCGGGCTCGACACGACGCTCGAAGGCAAAACGGTCTCCGTGCAGGGCCTCGGAAACGTCGGGTATCACGCCGCGCGCACGCTCCAGGAAGAAGACGGCGCGCTGATCGTTTCGATCGGGGAATGGGACTGCGCGATCCACAATAAGAAGGGGATCGACATCAGCCAACTCGTCAAGTACCGGAAGCGCACCGGTTCGATCAAGGGCTTCCCGGGTACGAAGACGACGAAGAAGGGCACCGACTGTCTCGAAGTCGAGTGCGACATTCTGATTCCGTCCGCGCTCGAGAATCAGATCAACATGACGAACATGAAGAGAATCAAAACGAAGATTCTGGCCGAGGCCGCCAACGGTCCGACCACGCCGGCCGCCGAAGCGCACCTTCTGAAGAAGGGTGTTCTGATTCTGCCCGACATCTTCATGAACGCGGGCGGTGTGACGGTTTCGTACTTCGAGTGGAGCAAGAACCTCTCGCACATGCGCTTCGGTCGGCTCGAAAAACGGATCAACGAACGCAAGCGCCTGAGCCTTCTCGACGCGACCGAAGACCTCGTCGACAAGCGATACCCGCGGGGTCTCAAGGAACGCCTCGTTGCCGGTGTCGACGAAACGGCGCTCGTACATTCGGGGCTCGAGCAGACCATGGACGACGCGTATCTGGAAATTCGTGAGATCAGGAACAAGAAGAAGGGGCTGAACAGCCTGCGGACCGCAGCCTACATATCAGCGATCGAAAAAGTCGCTACCTCCTACATCGAAATGGGAATCTTCCCCTAGGCCCGGATCCTTCTTCGTGACGCTCGGGTCGTGCACGCAACGTACGGTGACAGCGCCGTACGCGCGTGCGCGGCACGCCAGCCTGTACGACTTCCGCGTAATCGAATGACGCTCGTCCGGCTTGATCCGGTTCAGATTCTCCTCGCCCTCGATCACTTCCACCATGCACGACGCGCACCGCGCCTCCCCCAGACACTGCGTGGCGATCGGGACGCCGTTTTCGCGCGCCGCCGTCAGCAGATCCGTCCCCTCGGGCGCCTCGACCACGATCCCCGACGGCAGATAGGTGATCCTGACCCGCGTCTCTGTTGTATTCTTGCTGTCTGAGGCTTCGTTCATCGAGATTCCGTTCGTCCGAACGAAAGGCGAGGTTTCGTCCGGCTGCTCCGGCGACCATCGGCTTCCGTTCCACCAATGTAAGGAGAGTACACGTTTTGGCGCAAGATCGCTTCGCTCTCGTGACCGGCGGCTCCCGCGGCATCGGGCGCGCCATCGCCCTCGAACTCGCCGACCGCGGCTACAACGTCGCCTTCTGTTTTCTCTCGAACCGGAGCGCGGCCGAAGAAACGAAGGCCGCCATCGAAGAACGCGGTGTGCGGGCCCTCTCGATGCGCGCGCATGTGGGGCGCGAAGCCCACCTCGACAAACTGTTCGCCTGGACCGGGCGGGAGTGGGGCGCACTCGACGTCTTCGTTGCGAACGCCGCCATGGGCGTCATGAAGCCCGCGCTCGAACTGACGTCCGAAGACTGGGACCGCGCGATGGAAACGAACGCGAAATCGTTCCTGCTGAGCGCTCAGCGCGCCGCCCCCCTCATGGCCGGCCGCGCCCACGCCCGCATCATCGCCATCACGAGCTTCGGCTCGCGCTTCGTACTCCCCGGGTACGCCGCCATCGGCGCCAGCAAGGCCGCCCTCGAAGCCCTCGTTCGCTACCTCGCCGTCGAACTGAAGCTAGGGGGCATCAACGTGAACGCCGTATCCGCAGGCGTCGTCGAAACCCGTTCGCTCGATCTCTTTTCGAATCGTGACGAAGTCGCCCGCGCCGCGCGCGAAAGAACCCCCGGGGGCACCATCCAGACGGCAGAAGAAGTCGCCCGCGTCGTCGGCATGCTCACAGAGCCTGCCGCAGACTGGCTCGTCGGCGAAATCGTAAACGCCGACGGCGGCTTCTCCCATCGAGCGTTTTGAAGCTCTGGTACGACAAGAAGCTCTGGATTTCGCCTCGCGCGCGGCGCACCGTGCCCGCACTCGCCCGCCAAGACGTTCGCTCCATCGCCGTCATCAAGCACGCCGCCCTCGGCGACCTCGTGCTCACGCGCCCGTTCCTGATCGAGCTCCGCCGCCTGTTCCTGAACGCGAGCATCACGCTCGCCGTCGAGCGCGGCCGCGAATGGCCCTGGGTTTACGACGACCTCGATCTCGCCGTTCACACCGCCCCCGGCATGAACACGAAAGGCGCCGTGCTCCAGGGAATCGCGGGGCCGTTTCGCACGCTGGAGCCATCAGGCACGTCCGGCGATTCTCGACATGACAAGCGAGCGTTCGATCTTCTCTTCGATCTGACCGCAACGCCATGCTCGTTCTGGATCACGCGTCTCACCCGGGCGAAACTCAAGCTCGGATTCCAGCACCGCTCGTGGCACCGCATGCTCTACGATCTCGCGGTGCCGCGCACCGAGTACAAGTTCGAAGCCGAAGTGTTTCTGGATTTCCTGCACCTGTTCGGGCACGAAGCGAAGTGGCCGCCCGACTTCGGCTGGCGCGACGACCGGACTGACGCGGCGACCGAACGGCCCGACGCAAACCGATCGCGCCGCGCCGAAGACGCACCTGCGGGCCCCGTCCTCTATTTCCCCGGCGCCTCGACACAGGCCAAGAGCTGGCCCGAAGATTCATTCGTGAAATTGATTCGTGAAGCACGCGCGAGGTTTCCGAAATACGAACATTTGATCTGGCCCGGCACCGCGGACTGGGAGCGCGAACGCTGCGCACGCATCGCAAGCGCGACCGGGGCGCAGATACTCGGGACAAAGAGCGCGCCATCATCCACCGCGACGGCCATCGACGCCGCTTACAACTCCCAGCCCGCCCACTCCCCCATCTCTATTGCCCGCGCCGCCCGTCTCTACGTCGGGAACGACACCGGCGTCAGACACGTCGCCATCGCGACCGACACCCCGACCATCGGTTTCTTCCGCACCGCCCCGCCATTTCGCTACACGCCGAAGTGGGGGTCTCACCGCGCCCTGTTCGCCCGTGACGGCGGCGACGCCGGCGTGGAGGCGGGTCTGGCGGCGATGGAGGAGGAACTGGGCCAGGCAATCCCGATCTCTCGGAACACGCGAGACTGAATGAGAGGGGATTCCGTGTGATATAATACCAATTGAAACATCCTGCTGAATCGAAGCCGGGCTCAGGAACTCCCCCCCGCATGTTTCCTGAATACAACTCATGAACGGGCAAAGCAGCCATGCGCCGAACGATGAAAGTCCGATGGAAATGAACTCTTTTCGAATCTCGGCATGGGCCTTTCCGATCGCCACCCTTGCATACACCATACTCCTGGCGATCCCGAATCCGGCCGAGGCCGCCGCGGTCGTGCGCGGACCGTACCTTCAGTCCGCTACGCCGACCAGCATCATCGTTCGATGGCGAACTGATGCAGCCACAGAAAGCCGCGTTCGCTACGGCGCCGCCCCCGGCGTGTATGATAGCTCCCACACGGACACTGCAATCGTGACGGAACACGAGATAGCCTTAACAGGACTTGCTCCCGGCACGACCTACTACTACGCGGTGGGAACAGATTCCATCGATCTGGCCGGCGGTGACTCGACCTACCGGTTCCGAACC
>JABDJQ010000479.1 GCA_013002425.1 Gemmatimonadota bacterium | reverse complement strand
CTGCGGGCGCGCATTGTCCCGGTCCCACGTCTGGCCGCAGTCGGTCGAGATACGCCAGTGAATGCCGACCGAAGCGAGTCCGTCGTAATCGCGCACCTCGATGTATAAAGAATCTTCGCCTTCCCACGGGTCTAGCGGGTTCAGCTCGTGATTCTCCTTGAACGCGGAATGGAGGTCGACGTTTCTCGCGAACGTGTCCTGCAGCTTGCCCGCGAGCGGGAGCGCCCAGTTCGTGCCCGTCTTCGAGAAGACGCCGATGCTCACGTTATCGATCAGATAGGTCGCCTTGCGATGCTGGCCCATGCACGGCAGCTCGCCCGCCGCGTTGTAATCGCACGCGTCCAGGAACTCCCACGAGAACTGAAGCGAGTCGGCGGAGGGCGAAACGAAGGCAGACCAGTCGACGCGTCTGTTGATGTCCCAGAAATTGCAGCCGCCGTTCAGCGTGTAGGCGTCTCCCGTGAACCGCGACCAGCGCTCCGTGTTTCCGTTGAACGTGCGGATCTGCGTATCTGTCAGGTCGCCCACCTCGGTCTTGATGCAGAGATACTCGTCACTCTCGACGACTACGCCGCTCCATCGATTGTCCGGACCGGGGCCGTCGTTGTTCGGATCCCAGTACGGGTTCGATTCCGAGATGTCGAAGACGGGAGAGACGAGCCTGTAGTGATAGCGGTCTTCCTGGTTTTGAGCGAAAGCGGCATCGTCTGCGGTCCACATCCAGTTGTTCGAATAAGTCGGCGTCAGGCCGTAGTTCGCGTAACTCGGGTCGAGTTCCAAGTGCCACCAGTCGACCGTGGCCGGCGTGCCGTTCACCCATTTGCCGCCTGACCAGAAACCGCCGGTCTGGGCCGAGGGGAAGTTCGGCGCGGACCAGCCTGCCGGGAGCGCGCCGTTCTGTATCGTGCCGAATGTCTGCGGCGACGCGGGGCCGAAGTAGTCGTTGCTTCCGGCGGCGATGCCGTCGACCCATATGTTGTCGATGCGCCAGGCGCCGTCCGTATGAACACCGCCCGCCGCGTCGTGATCGTCCCAGGCGCTGTCCGAGGCGAACCGCCAGCGCAGAAGAAGGTCGGTCGTCGTGTTGTTCACGGCCGGCCCGCTCACGTTCAGGCTGTCGTAGTTCGCGCAACCGTACGTCGGGGCCGGTCCGCCCGAGCCGTCGATGCACGAGGCGTAGTTCGACGTTCCGCTGAAACGAGCGAGTTCGAACCATGTGGCGAGCGTTTCGTCGTTCGAGACGGCGTACTCGAGATAACAGTAGTCGTAGTTCCGTTCGACGTCGTACATATGAACGCCGCCCACGCTGAAACCGGCCGTGGCGTCGAAGCCTGTCGTGCCGGTCTGCCCGAGATTCAGGATCAGGCTGAAGTTGTAGATGGGGCCGTATCCGCCCGGATTGTTCCAGACGAGCGGATCACCGAACTCCCCGCACCACGGCGAAACCCCGCTCCCCTGAAAAGCCTGATACGTGTCGAGGTGCCACTGATTGACGAGTGAAAGATAGACATCGTAGTGGGTGAAGCAGCCGGGGAGATCTCCCCCGTAGGAAAGCGTGGTCGAGCACGTGTCGTAGAGGCCGCCTCCGAGGTCGCCCCCTTCCCAGCACCAGGTCGCGTAATCGGGGGCGGGAAATCCCTGGCCGCCGGCTTCGGGAACGCCCGGAAAAGCGCATTCGGCTCCGTCGAAAACGCGCACCCACGCCGTGTCGCCCGGGGCTGCTTCCTTCGTCAGAACGAGCGACTCGTCGAACTTGCTGTTCTGCCCTTCGAGGCTGATCGTCTTCCCGAACGGAATCGTTTCGTAGCGTTTCCGCGCGTCCGCTTTCGAGCCGGATAGAAAGAGTGATAACAGGAGGAAGCAGAGCGCAGCTCGCCGCATGAAACACCTCAGGATGCGTGGGAGGGCGAAGATTCGGATACGTCAATTATAACGGAAAACCACGGCCTCGTGGCGCTTCACCGTTCCCTTTGAGCAATGATACGGACGAGATGGTGTCGTTTGACACGAATTCTTCAGCGGGAGGCGAGATAGACCCAGTTAGCCGTGATGGCGCACGGGATCAGGATGGCCATGATCCTCCTGTGTCGTGCGATCAGGTTCGCGAGCGGCGATTCCCTTCCCGCGCGCCATTGCACGAGGTCGGCGATCCCCCAGACGATCAGAAGCAGCGCGCCGGCTGTAAAGAGCGGCTGGATCGCGAAGGCGCCGGGAACGTCGGCGTGAGCGAGCGCGGCAAACGCGCGCGTGGTGTGGCACGTGGGGCACGGCATCGCCAGGCGTGCCTGGAATGCGCACGAACCGAGAAGGCCGGTCGCGTTCAGGAACGGGGAGAGGGCGATGCCGATCAGCGTGAGCGCGGCGAACAGCGCGCCGGTGGGAACCGTTCGTTCGATCGCACGCCGAGACATCAGAGCCCCGAAAGCGCGATCGGAATCACGATCAGCAGCGAGCAGCAACCGACGAAAAGAATCAGCGGGAACAGAACGGCCACGATCGCGGTCGTCGTGCTCGCTTTCTGGCAGTGCACGAGGCCGATGATCAGAAGCACGATCATCCATATTTTTCCAACCCACTCTCCGCAGAAGGGGACGAGCGAGAGGATCAGAGGCCCCGCGGAGTAACACGTGACGCGAAGCGTCGTTTCGAACGGGTGCGGCGTCGAACCGAGCAGCGTGAGCGCGAGATGAAAGAGGCCGGCCATGATGAAGAAGACCGCGACCATCGTGAACGGCAGCACGAGCACGCGCAGCCACGAGAACGCGGCCATCGCCGCCACTTCGGGGAATGAGACGCCGTTGATCTCGCCGAGCAGGAAGAACGGAATCGGCGCCAGGACCGCACTCCAGAGAAGCTGAACCACCGCCGCGACCACGACGATACCGATACCGAACAGCAGCGCGTCGAGAAGATTGCCCGTCAGGCGAAGGCGCCCGAAGAACTCGTTCGGCTTGAACGCGGATTCTTCGAGCGTGCGTGCGAAGGAAACGAGGAGGCCGTTCGTGTCACGATGCTCCCAGGGAGGACCCGTGCGCTCGGGGTCGTCATCCCGGCCGCCGTCCGATCCTGTCGCGCCCTCGCCGGCCGGCACGGGCAGCGCCTTGCTCTCGTCGTTCCCTTCCGTGAATTCGCGATCGTCGTTCATGCAGTGCCTCCGGCGTTCTGGCGTCTGGTCCTAGCTCATGAGCGATTTGTAGAGAAACGGCAGCGACCTGTCCAGTCGATAGTCGACCTGCGAGTGGTCGTCGTCGAACTCTTCGTATGCATGCTCGATCCCCGCGGCCTCGAGAGTCTTGACGAACTGGCGCGCTCCGTAGTGCAGATGATATTGGTCGCGGTCGCCGCAATCAATATAGAGCCCCCGGAGCGACCGCAGGTTTTCCTGCAGCTCGGGCCGCTGCACGAGGCGCACGGGGTCGTGGGCGAGCCAAGCGTTCCAGCGCTCGTCGTCGCGCTTGCACGTCACGAGATCGACCGGCAGGCGAATCCCGCGAAACGCTTCGGGATCGGGATCGTAGGTCGCCGCCATGGCGAGCGTCATGAGAACGTGAAAGTCGGCGCCGTTCAACTTGCGGCACGTGGAGAGATGCTCGAGAAACTGCGGAATGGAACGGTCGAACTCCGCCAGGCGGTTCAGCGCCTTCGGCATGTCGGGCAGGTAGACCCACTCGAACGCCATGTCGCCCGAATGACACGCGATCGCGCCCCACGTGTCGCTGTGGCGAAGCCCGTGTACGATCGCGCCGTAGCCGCCGGACGACTTCCCGAAAACAGCGCGGCCGTCGCGCGAAGCGATCACGCGAAAGTGCTTCTCGATCGCGGGGATCATCTCGTCGATCAGGAACGTTTCCCACTGTCCCATCGCGACGGAGTTGATGTACTGGTTTCCGCCGAGTGAAGTGAAGCAGTCGGGAAGAGCCACGACGACCGGGCCCATGCGCTCCTCGGCCACGAGCCGTTCGAGACGCTGCGGCACGTTCTCCGCGAACGATTTCCATCCGATGTGCGAAAGGCCGCTCCCCGTGAAGCCGGCGATATCGACGAAGAGCGGAAAGTCCGTCTGCTTGCCCGCATCGTATTCGGGCGGCAGATAGACCGCGACTTCACGCGACGCCGGGTCGCCGAGCATGTTGGAGCCGAGCGCGTTCGAGTCGATGGTAACGGTTTCGATGCGGCCCGCAATCGGACCGAAGGGATGGACGGGCACGGTGCCTCCTTGATGGCGTGACTCTCGATCGGGCGCCCACTTCGGACGCGGGTCATGGTATCATGCACGCCGGTTCGGGGGCGAGAAGAAGGAGGCCGATTCATGTCGACCAATCCGTATGTAACCTCGAAGCTCTTCACGTTTCTCCGCACGCTCGAGAAGAACAACAACCGCGCGTGGTTCCAGGAGAACAAGGAGCGCTACACCGGCGTCGTGCGCGATCCGCTGCTTCATTTCATTTCCGATTTCGGTCCTCACCTCGCGAAGATCAGCAAACACATGGTTGCCGATCCGCGCCCGAACGGAGGCTCGCTGTTCCGCATTTACAGGGATACGCGGTTCTCGAAGGACAAGACGCCGTACAAGACCATAGCGGGCGTTCACTTCAAACATGAAGACGCGAAGGACGTGCACGCGCCCGGATTCTATCTTCACCTCGAGCCCGGCGGATCGTTTCTGGGCGCCGGGATCTGGCGGCCCGACCCGAAGACCGCGCTTCGCGTGCGCGAGGCGATCGTGGAATCGCCGGCCGAGTGGAAGAAGTTCAGGAAGGGGGCCTTCGCGAAACGCTTCGCGCTCGAAGGGGACTCGCTCAAGCGGCCGCCGCGCGGGTTCGATCCCGAGCACGAGTGCATCGAGGACCTGAAGCGCAAGGACTTCATCGTCGTTACGAAACTAGAGAAATCGATGCTGGTGTCGCCGCGGTTCCTGCCCGAGTTCACGAAGCTGTGCAGGCAGGCGTCGCCGTTCGTGTCGTTCGTGGCGCGCGCTCTCGATCTGCGCTACTGACCGAACATGCTGTTCCAGCGTTCCGAGTAGAACGAAGTCTCGACGGAGAAAAACCACTCGTCGTTTTCGTTGCCGTTCAGCTCCCGCACGTACCCGGTGCGAAGGGTGGTCGTTTCCGTGCCCAGAAACGGCACGAAGTGGCCCGAGAACACGGTGAGCCCGAGGTCGGTCTCCGCCGAACGGACTTCGCCGCCGTTCGTTTCGCCCTGCCAGGCGCGCCCTTCCCTGTACCCCACGCGATGCGTCAGACGTTCGAACCAGAACGGGCCGAGTGCGAGGGCGAGATCTTCCGACCACGGATAGCGGAAATCGACGCTCCATACGAACGCCCGGTCGCCGAGCGCGAGCGCCGAGGGCATGCTGAGTCCGGGCGACGCGAGGGCGACGATGCGTTTCGAGCGGCCGGTTTCCGCCAGCCCCTCGATCGACGCGCCGAGAAACCAGTCGTTTCGAAAGATCGCCCGGCTAGCCTGCGCGCTCGATCGCCATCGTTCGCGTGAGAACCGTGATCCGCCGTCCGTCGCGCGCAGATATTCGACAGTGAAGAATCGCGTGTTGCGTGGTGCGCTCCGCTGTATCCGGATGTCGAGAGCGCCGGACCAGTCCGTTGAGGTTTCCGTCGCCTCGTCGCCGCTGCGTTCCAGTCCGCTTCTCGCGATGCGGAGTCCGAAGCGCGTTCGGCTGAACGCGCCGGCGCCCGAGACGGGAATCCGCAAACCGGCGCCTGTCGACCAGGCCCGCTCCTCCCACGGCAGGCCGCTCGTGCTGTTCCTTCGATAGCTGCCGTCGAGAAACCACGTGGGCAGCCACACGCGGTTCTCGTATGTCGCCGACGCGTTCACCATCGCGCCGTCCCAGCGCGCGCCGCCCGATCCGTCGAGGCTGTGCAGATCGACCGGATCGGCCAGGATGTCTTCGATCTCCCAGTCCGCACGGTCGCTTCCGAAAGAGGAGAGCGAGGGATTCGGGCGAAGACGGATCGCTCCGACCGAATGATACCGTTCGTCGTTCGGAGCGAACGCCGGCCCCGGATCGAGCGCGGTCGCGCGCGCAGGCGGGTCGGGGAGAATGGCGAAAGCGTTCCACGCCGGCGGATCGGGCCGGATCGTGCGCGCGGCGATCGCGGGGTCGCGGAGCCACCAGGAGAGTGAAGATCGATACCGCCCGTCCGCGCGCACGGCGTACCATTCGCCGTTTGCGCCGTGGACGACGTCCGTCACGAGGCCGGAGGCTTCGCGAACGGGCGCCGGCGCGGCCGCGTTCCCCGCGCCCGAATGCACCCTCTCGACTCTCGTCACCGCTCCGGATCGCGTCACGACATGAACGCCCTCCTCGGACCAGAGCGGACGGAACGGGGCGTGGTCGGTCGCGATCCTGCTCCATTCGCGCGTTGTCATTTCATAGAGGAGGAGAAACCGGGCGGCGCCGGGATTCGCGGGGTCGAGGGCGGGCATGACCAGCCGGTCGCGGGCGGGAGAAACGGCGATCGGACCGGTCAGAAACAGCGTGTCGGGATGCGCGACCCGTTCGACGCCGCCTGGACCGATCAGGAGAAGCGCGCTCGTTCCCGTGCGCCGCTGGTGAGCGATAGCGGCAAGGTTTTCGTCATCGATCCAGACGGGGCGAATGGCGCGCGCGCCGTGCGTAAGACGCTGCCGCGTTTTCGTGTCGGGATCGACGACATGGATATCGTAAACGAGCGACTGACCACCCGTGCGCACGCTCCTGGCGTACGCGATCCGGCCATCGGGGCTCACGGCGATGTCGGCATGGACGGGGCCGTCGTCGAGCACCGTGACGGCGCCCTCTTCCGTAACACCAATCAGCTCGGCCGACGCCAGGTCTTCGTCGCGAACGACGGAAAGCGCCCAGCCGCCGCCGGGAAGGGGCGCCGCCCCGATCGGACGCTCCCATACGTCAGGCAGGAATGCTTCCGTCGTGAACGGTTCGTCCGTCAATGGATTCGCGAAGTAGGAAGCGCGAATGTCGGACAGCCAGGCCTCGTGAAGCTCGGCTTCGTTCATCCCGACGGCGTCTTCCAGGGCGCGGCTGAACGACCAGGGGACCGGCCGCATGCCGTGATGAACGGCGGCAATGGCCTCGCGCCCGAAACGGCGCACGAGCCATCGAATCTTCGATTCGCCGATTCGATAAACGAGGAGCCTGTCGTACAGATCGCCCTGGCGAATCGTGTCGAGCCGGTGGCGCGTGGGTTCCCTGCCGGATCGCACCGCGACCTGAACCATTTCCTCTTCCGCGGGCTCGGACGCCGGCTTTTCCGTCGCTGACGCAAGGCCTTCCACCCACCAGTCGGGCAGATTCTCGAGCGCGAGCGGGGCCCGTATCAGTTCGAGTTTCTCGCCGCCGACCGCGTAGTACATCGCGACATGCGTGAATTCATGAATGACGACCTGACGCAGAAAATCGGTCGTCTCGGTGTCGCGGTCGAGCATGTACGACTCGATCTCGATCCGCGGCCAGACCGAATGCGCGAGTCCCGACGAGCGATCGGAGAAGTCGCGCAGCACGATGTCGATCCGGCGCGGAGGCGCGCCCCCGACGAGAGCCGTGACCGGTTCGAATGCCTCTTCGGCGATTCGGCTCGTGCGTACGGCAACGCCGCCGGCTTCCGCCGGGTAGAAGACGCGAAAGTGCTCGGTCTGCAATACGCGCCATTCCGCGTCCGGCTGGTTGTCGCCCCAGTTCCATTCCGCGCGCGCATTACCCGGCGCAAGCAACACGCCGTTCATGATCAGTGTCAGAAACAGGGAGAGGAGTGCCGGATGAACGGCTGAACGAAGTCGTGCAAACGAAAGCTTCAATCTTGATCGTCGTCGTCGGGGCGTTTCTGCTTCTGGAACTTGCGGAACGCGTCGCTCAGCTTGTCGAGTTCTTCTTTCTTCTTCTGATCGACGCCGCCCGACGCGAAGAAAGCTTCCATCTCTTCCTTCTGCTTTCTCTTCTTTTCTTCGAATTCGTCCAGCGCTTCCCCGAAACCGGAGGATCGCTCGCCACGCTCGAGGGTCTCGAGGGCGAGGTGATCGACGATCTCCACGTGCGTTTCGAACGGTGTTTTGACGACTTTGATCACGCCGCGCTCCTCGAGTCCGCGCACGAAAAGGTGCGCGATTTCGCTCGAACGGCCCAGGAACGCGCCGATCTCCTCGATTGCGGGCGGGCGGTTCTCTTTGTGCTCGAGAATCCGTATCGCGGCAATGACGAGGTGCCCCTCTTCGTAGGATGGACCTTCCGTGCTCATAACGATATCTTAACGAACAAACCGGGTTTTCTCCAGAGGGTCCCTTGGCATACGGGCCGAACCCCGGTATATTCTCGGGACCTTCTGGAGAAAACCCGGTTTGTTCGTTAAGATATCGTTATGAGCACGGAAGGTCCATCCTACGAAGAGGGGCACCTCGTCATTGCCGCGATACGGATTCTCGAGCACAAAGAGAAC
>JABDJQ010000472.1 GCA_013002425.1 Gemmatimonadota bacterium | reverse complement strand
GTCTACACGATCTACTTTCCCGTGTTCGCCACGCTCGCGCGGCACGACAAGTGGGCGGACGTGCGGTCTCAGCTCAATCGTCTCCTCGCGCTTGCCGGCGGCGGCGGCGCGCTTCTTACCGTGGTGGTCTTCTTCAACGCGCACTGGATCATCCCGTTCGTGTTCGGACCGCAGTACGGGGCATCGGTTGCGGTCCTGATCATTCTCTACGTATGTCTGCCCGTCTTCTATGTTTCGCAGATGGGGTCCCTCGCCGCGGACGCCCTCGGTTTCGAGCGCCCGAACCTGATCATCACGGCATCGGCCGTCGTGCTGAACATCGCTCTCAATCTGTTCGCGATTCCTCGCTACGGTCCGGTCGGCGCGGCATGGACAACGGTCATCTCCCATACGTATCTTGCGGTGCTGCTCGCGCTCATGGCGTACCGCAAGCTCGGTGAGCGGACACGGATGGCAGCCGCCGCCGCCGGGACCGCTGCCGGGACCGGGACCGGAACGACCGCGGCATGACCGTGCCGGGCAAACAGATCGTGCGCCGGTTCGTTCTCGCGACATCCGTTCCGCCGCTCCTCTACCTCTATCGCCTCTACTATTCGTTCGTAACGGCGCTCGCGCTTGGCCTGTTCCGGGCGTTCCCGGAAATCAAAGCCGTGTATCTTCGGCGCGGCGGCGGAACGGGCAGAATCTTCCCCCTCGTCAGCGACCTCGACTTCGCGGTCTTCGTAGACGAACTCGCCGAAGAGCGACGCCGCGAACTCGTCAGGCGTTACGAAGCTCTCGGCCGTTGGACGACCGTGCTCGATCACTTTCTCGAACTCTACGACGTCCGCACGTTCGCGAACCTCTACTCGAGCAGCCGGCGCCAGTACCGGTTCATGGAGGGGCGGGCGACATGGAAACTGCTCTACGGCGAACCGTTCATGCAGACCCTGCCCGCGCTTTCGCTCGCGCAGATGCAGCCCGGGCTCTATCGGGAGCTCAAGATCTGGTGGACCGTTTTCGTCTGGCGCCAGGTGCAGAAGGGGCGCTACTACGACGAGCCGGCCACACGGAACTCCCTCTGTTACAAGGCCACGGCCGAGATTCTGAAGATGGAACTCGGCCTCTTTCACGGGCGCCTGATTTTCGCGAAGGACGAGGCGCTCGCGCAGGCGGTTCCATTTCTGGCCGGGGAGGAAGCGGCGCACGTGGCGAAGATACGCAGGATCGGGCGGCGGCACTATCGCGGGGGAGGAGAGGCGCTCGCGAACGAAACCGTGCGCTTTCTGATGGAACGACTCGACCTCGTCGCGGCGCGTTTCTCCGAGCACCCGCTCGCCTGCGAAGTCCCGCGCGTCCGGGTGGCGATCGAACCCGAAGCGGGCGTGAACGAGCCCGAAGGAGGCGTGAACGAGCCCGATGTGCGTGTGAGTGAGCGCGGCGGTGCTCTCCGCGAAAGGGCCGATCGGATTGTCGACCATGTGCGATCGACGTGGGGAGATGCGTATCGGGGGGCGGCGCTCGTAACCGGCTTCTACTTCGACCTCGGGGAGCGGGCTCTCGTTCTGGCCGTCGATCCCGCGCGGCCGCCGTCGATCGAGCAGCTCCGCGCGCTGTACGAACGGCACGTGGCCGGCGGCGCCCGCACGAACGCGCAGCCGGCTGAAGGTGCGGCTGAGACGGACGGCGCCGATGCGGAGTCGCGCGAGCAGACGGCCCTTCGCGTTTACGTGCTGCTTCGCCGTGCCGCGCTTCAGGTCGATGTCGATTACTACGCGCACGGATGGCAGTCGATGCTGATGCCCGAAAGCAATCCGGACGTGTTCACGCAGTTGGCAGACACGGCATCGTGGATCGACGGCGCGCCCGATCCGTCTTCGGAACCGGCTGCCCGGAGTGACGCAGACGGGCTGCCTTATCCGTGGACGCTGCTGGCGGAGAGCTTCGTGAACGAAGAGCGTGAAGAGTGCCGGAAGCAGCTGCGAGTCGCGTCGCAGGCGGGCGCAGGGGAGACCGGGGACCGGGCATCCCGCGCTGCCGCATGGAACCTCCTTCGCTTCGAGGTCATGCGCGCCGCGATCGAAGCGGGGACCGCGCGCGTGCCGCTGACGAGGACCGCCCTGCTTCGGGCCGCTTCCGACTATGGCTTCGGCCCCGTCGTGACGATTCTGATGCCGTGCCGCGATGCCGAGCCTGTGCTCTTTCGCAGGGCGATCGCCTCCGTGCTGTCGCAAACGGATGCCGCGTGGCGTCTGATCGTGATCGACGACGAAAGCGAAGATGCCGGCACGCGCGCGGTGCTGGGCTCGCTCCGGGACGAGCGTGATCCGCGCATTCGGGTCGTGCCGAGCGAGGCCCGCATGGTGACCGGCGCTCTCAATACCGGGATGCGGCTCGCGGA
>JABDJQ010000468.1 GCA_013002425.1 Gemmatimonadota bacterium | reverse complement strand
ACGGCCGGCACGATCGGGATCCCCGTACGCACCATCAGGCCGCCGAGATCCCGCCACGGAAAAACGCGCGCGATTCCGCTCTCCAGAATGCGTCCCGCCCAGATCAGATAAAAACCCGCCTGCGCGTAGGTCGCGACCACGGTCGCAATCGCGGGGCCGAGGTAGCCGAAACGGGGAATGAGCGCGAGCGAAAGGCCGAGGTTCAGCAGAACGTCGAGCAGTGCGCCCCAGGCCACCAGTTTCGAACGCCCGAGCGCGAGTAGAATCGGTGTGTACGTGGCGGCGCGAAGCGGGAGCAGCAGCAGATAGAGACGGAACGGGCCCGCGCTTGCGGCATAGCGCTCGGAGAAGAGAACGATCATCAGGGGAACCGCGAACGCGAAGAGGAAGAAGAAGAGGGGGAGCAGAAGCATCGCGGTCTTGCGAATCACGCGGTGCCAGAGCGTGATCAGCCCCTGTCTGCTCGTTCCTTCCGCCAGCTTCGACATCTCGGGCATGACGACCTGGGAAATCGAACCCGCGATGACGTTCACGAACGGAATCTCCATCGCCCCGTTCGCGTAGATCGCGAACGTTGCCGGATCAAACGCGGCCGACACGATCGTTTTGTCGAGCCAGCGGGCGACGACGCGCAGAATGTCGTTCAATCCGACGGGAATCGCGTAGCGGACGAATCCGCCCCAGAAGGAACGCGGCGCGCGCCCCTCGACCGTGCGGACGGAATGGAACGCCGTTCCATAAAGAACCCCGCTCTTGAAGAGACCGTAGAGAACGACGCCCCAGATCAGGGCGGCGAACGGGAGCCCCGCCCCGAGCGGAACGAGAACCGCGAGTACGAAGAAGACGCTGTGAAGAATCGTGACGATCCCGAGCGTGCGGTGCCTGCCCATCGTGATCAGGAATGCGTCGAGCGGAATGCCGGGGAGAGCGAAGAGCGCGTACCAGGCGATGATGCGGAACGATGCTGTCAGCGCGTCGTTATTGAAGAACACCGCAAGCCGCGGAGCGCCGAGCCAGAGGCCGGCGGCGAGCACGGCGCCGACCGCGAAAAGAATCAAGAGAGCGCGCGACAGGAAACCCTTGCGTTCGGGCTCCGTCATCTTCGGCAGGAAGTAGAGGATCGCGACGGGGAAGCCGAGAAGAAACAGCTCCATCAGCATCTGCGCGAAGAACCAGGTCTGCTGGAACGTGCCGTACAGATTCTGGTCGAGCGCGCGGGAGAGAACGACGTTGACGACGAGTACGTTGACCGAAGTCGCAATGATGCGCGACACGCCGATCGCGCCGACGCGTCTGGTCAGGCTCTCCGTCAAATCGTGGCGTCTCCTTCAGAAGGGGAGTCGAGAGTCTTCACGATACGGGCCGGCGATCCGGCGAGTACGCAACGGCCTTCGGGGAAGCTCTTGGTAACGACAGATCCCGCGCCGACGATCGTGTACGCACCGAGTGCGACCCCGGGCAGCACGACCGCACCGATGCCGATCCACGAGTGATCCCCGATCCGGATGGGAGGCGCGGCGAGATGCCGGCTGTTATCCAGAGGATCGTGATTGGCGGAAATGAGGCCGACGTTCGGCGCGAGGTTCACGTCGTCGCCGATCTCGATTCCGTTGTAAGCCTGAATGTAGTTGCCGGGAGAGTCACCGGGGTAGTGCCCGCTCCCGAACTTGACGCGATCGGGGTGCACGATCGTCGACGTCATGTGCACGGGCCACGGGCAGTCGGCGTTGATACGCAGGATCTTCTTCGCGTAGACGTTCATCCACCAGAACGAAAACGAAACGCCGGGCGGAATGCGAAAAAGGGCGCGCAGAAGCTTCCGGAGAGCCCTTTTCATCGCTTTTTCCTCGATAGCGTCATCGTGCCTCCGGCCTCGGCGTCGACCGTAATCCTCGCTCCGGACCATCGTGCCTCGATTCCGTCAGTCCCTGCAATCCGAATATCGGAATCCGCGCCTTCGAGTGTGAGCGCGAGTTCCCTGATCGGGGCGTCGGCGCGGAAGACGATTCGCTCCTCGCCCGCCGCAACGCCGGTTTCGATCATCCGGAAGGCGTTCCTTGCCCGCCACCACTCGTCGATCCGGTCGAGCCCGGCCACCCAGGCCCCCGACGACGACGCCCAGTCGAGCATCGCGATCGTCGCCCGCTCCCTGTCAGGCCCGAGGTCGGAATCGACGAAGTAAGGGTGCCACAGCACATCCACGAGGCCTTCCGCCCGTCGCGCCGGCGCCGCCCACTCGTGCCACGCCTCGGGTGTCGTGAGTCCGCGCGCGAGAAGGGCGCGGTCCATTCCGGTCAGGGGGATCGCGAGAAACGACGGCATGTTCTCCGGCGGGAACGGATAGCTCGTTCCCGCGCGAAATCCCGGCTGATCCGGAAAGCCGAGCGAGGCGTCGTAGCGAAACCCCGCCTTCTGCTGCAAAGCCCACGTTTCGGGTAATTGAATTCTCAAATAATGTTGACGGACTCCCGCGGGAGGACTACCGAGCACATCACCGATCCGAGCCCGCTCCCGTTCGAACAGATCCCCGTCCCCGCAGGTACGCAGGCTGCCGTGCAGACCGACGGAATGCCCTTCGCTTCGCATGGCGCCCAGAAGGCGGCGGAACGGAGCCGAGGACACGTCGTAACGCCTTCCGAAACGATCGCGAGGAACGGTCAGGAAGAAATATGTAGCCTCGACGTTTCGCTCGCGCTCCCAGCGCAGGAGCCGGTCCGTCATCAGCACCGGTGAAACCGCGCCTTCGCGCAGGTCCCGCAGAAGCAGTGCGACCTGCCGCCGGCGGTCCGGCCCTCGCAACGCGCCCAGCGTGTGCCGCGCCAGCCTGCGTTCCCATCGAATCGACTGGTCCTGATCGTGCGTGATCGCGATTGCATGGGAACGGCCGGCCGGCCATGGCGAACGGCACGCGCTCCACGAACCGGAGCTCTCGAGAAGCCGGCGCAACAGATCGTGGAACAGCCAGCCGATTTCGTCGACGACCGGAGTTTCGAGCAGGCCGTGTTTTGCGAGCCAGCTACCTGCGGGATCGAAACGATCGAGGGAATCGCGCGGTCCGTTGCGCTCTTCGTTACGCGTCACCAGAAAAGCGGCGGGATGGACCACGTCGGCGCTCAATGTGACGATCGATCTCCCGGTAGAATCGGAAGCGCTCTCCAGCGTGGCGAGACCGGATCCGTCTTCACGGGTCCAGATCGTCCGGCCGCCCGCGGGCCGCCCGGCGCCCGCATCCGGATACGACACCAGCAATTCACGCCCCTCCGGAGCCCGTGCCTTGCCGGGAGGAGGCGGGGGGGCGCTGAACGGAGCGGAACCGCGATCGATCAGCAGCAGAGGCCCGGGCGCTTCACCGGCCTCGGGAGGCGACTGCGCGTCGCCATAGTGAATCGTAACGGTGCGTTCGGAGACGGCCTTGCTGGTCTCTGGAAACCACCCGCGGCATGTGAGGAGATGGCGGAGCACCCAGGCGAAGACCGGTCGCGCTCCTTCGTCGTCGGTTGTGAATGCGACGTGCATGGCGTGGCGGCAGAGTACCTTTCCGGGGGGCGGCTGTCAACGGAGGCTTCTATCTGTTACGATGCAGCCCATGAGTGCAGGCTCTCCCAGAATCGCCGTCCTCGGGGCGGGCGCGATCGGCTCGCTTTTCGGGGGCCTGCTCACAACGCATGCACGGGTCACGCTCATCGGTCGCGCGCCGCATGTGGATGCCGTGCGCGCGAACGGACTTCTCGTGGAGTCCGGGTCCGGCGAGGCCCTGTTCCGTCCCCACGCCGAAACCACCCTGCCCGACGAATCGTGGGACTGTGTCGCGATCGCGGTGAAGACCCGCGGCCTCCGGAACGCGTGCCGGGAAGTTGCCGCGCTCACCACGCCACCGGGCATCGTGCTCCTGCTCCAGAACGGGGAGGGGATCGAGTCCGTGGCGGCGGAGACGCTCCCGTCGGAAACGCTGGCGCGAGCGATCGTCTACGAGGGTGCGAGCCTGCGAAGGCCGGGCGTCGTCACTCGTTTCGGTATCGGCAAGACGTACCTCGGCGCGCCCCTTGCACCCGGCGAACAGTCCGAAACACTCGGCGAGATCGTGCAGCTGCTCGAACGCAGCGGGCTTCCCGCCCGCATCGCGCACGACATCAAGCGGGAAATCTGGCGCAAGCTGATCGTGAACGCCGCGATCAATCCGGTCGGGGCGCTTGCGGGCGTCGTGAACGGGGTCATCATTCGGTCGGGGGCTCTTCGCAAGCTGCTCCGGTCGGTCATCGACGAGGGGCAGGCGGTCGCGTTCGCGGAAACCGGCTATCGATTCGACCTCGTGGAAAAGACCGAGGAGATCGCGAACAACACGGCGGGGAACAGGAACTCGATGCTTCTCGATCTCGCGACAGGACGAAAGACGGAAATCGACTTTCTGAACGAGCGGATCGTTCACTACGCGGCACGGCACGAAATCCCCGTGCCGGTAAACCGGCATCTCGCCGCGGCCGTGCGCGCCCGCGAAGACGCGAACGAGAGCTAGAACCGGTACGACGCCGTACCGATCAGGCGGCTCGAAGTACGCTTCTCATTATAGAGGTCGGGTTCGAAGAGGTGCGCCCGGTCGAAGCCGCCGGGTTCCCCCGCGAGATCCACCGTCATGACCGCCCCGAACAGATACCCCGCACCCAGACTGAAGAAGTCCCGCTCGCCGTCGAGTTCGACATCGACCTCCGCCGGATCCCGCCCGTCCGTCAAGACGAGTTCCCCCGCGAGCGGCACGTAAGTCAGATTGAACGGCACGGGCTCGTAGCGATAGCCTGCGCGAACGCGGAGCGGAATCGAAGGGAAGAGATACTCGGCTCCCAGGCTTACGGACGCCGTTTCCTTGTAATACGGTCTCAGAAAGAACTCGGTCCCCGCCACTTTGTCCTTCATTTCACGCCAGTCCGAGTAGCGAATGTCGCCGGCGACCAGCAGCCCCTTCGCCCCGAACGCGACGCCGAAGCCGAACCACCACGGGTAGGTGATCTCTTCGTTCGGGGGGATCGTCGTTTCGAGTTCGAGCGATTCCGAACCGTCATCGAACCGATCGACGATACGAAACTGCTCGAAACGCTCCAGTTCGACCGCGCGAGGAAGACCCAGAACGCCTCCGAATCGAAAAGAAGGAGAAGCTTTGTACGTCACACCCAGCAGCCCGCTGACACCCGTGACGTCGCTGTCGAGCAGATAGTAGACTTCGCTCGACGCGAGGTCGGGGTCGATCCCGTCCGTATCGGTCGTCGTGAATGTCTGCTCGTCGAAGATCGAGCCGTAAAGTACTGACAGCGCGACGCCGAGCGAAAGGCGGGGAGATACATCCCAGCCGACGGCGCCGGACACGAGATTCAGTTTCCCTTCACGGTCGTGACGATCCCTTACCTCACCCGGCGGCGCAATGTCGTCGTCAAGAGAGCCGAAGAACGAAAGATCGGGGTCGCGCCCCGCGCGTTCATAGGCGAGGTTGTAGTTCTGGATGCGATCGATGCTGATTCCGAATACGAGCGATCCGCGGTATGTCGGAATCGGGTAGAGGAACGAAAGCCCACCGACCTGCAGATCGTCGATGCTGCGACTGGCGCCGCCCCCGAACCATGTCGTTTCGATTTCGTCGTCGTCGAACGACAGCGAAGTGGAAAGCTCGATGC